>NZ_RZTF01000008.1:0-36144 GCF_004023175.1 Mesorhizobium sp. M7A.F.Ca.MR.362.00.0.0 | reverse complement strand
GCGCTAACGCTGCCTTTAAAAATCCAGACCACCGGCAAAGGCTCTTAGATCCTGTGCAAGCAAAGCGGGCTGCTCGAGGGCTGCGAAATGACCACCGCGCGGCATCGCTGTCCACTGGCGGATGTCCTTGAACACGCGCTCGACCCAACTCCTTGGCGGCATCGGCAGCTCTTTGGGGAACAAAGCCACTGCAAGCGGGACGTTGATCGCCGTGCCGGGCGCGAATGCAAGCGGACGGGCGCGCGTTTCCCAATAGAGCCGCATCGACGAAGCGACGGTCCGGGTGAACCAGTAGAGCGAGATGTTGGCGAGCATGTCGTCGCGCGAAAAAGCGGCGTTGGCCAGATCGCCATCGCAATCGCTCCAGTCGCGGAATTTTTCGATCATCCACGCCGCCAGTCCGACCGGCGAATCCGTCAGCCCGTAGGCAAGCGTTTGCGGGCGCGTCGCTTGAATATGAGCATAGGCGCCATGAAGATCCGCCCATCCGGCTTTCCGTTCCAGGAAGGCGCGTTCTTCCAAGCTCAGGTCGCCATCCGGGCCTGGATCGTGAGGAGGTGAGTATGAACCGGGGATGAAGTTCAGATGCACGCCGGCGAGACTGTCTGGATACGCGTGCGCCAGGCAGGTTGACACGCCGGCGCCCAGATCGCCACCTTGCGCGAGATATCGTTTGTAGCCGAGACGGCTCATCAACTCGGCCCAAAGGTCGGCGACGGTGAACAGGTTGAGACCAGGCCTGGTCGGTCGGCTTGAAAAGCCATAGCCGGGAATCGACGGGGCCACGACGTTGAAGGCGTCCTCCTGTCTTCCGCCATGCGAAAGCGGATCGGTCAGAAGCGGGATCAGCCTGTGAAATTCGAAGACGCTGCCTGGCCAGCCATGGGTGAGTATGACCGTTCTGTTGGTCGCCACAGCGGCGCGCGCATGGATGAAATGGATGGTTTCGCCGCCGATATCCGTCTGGTAGTGCGGATGGATGTTCCAGGCGGCTTCCTGCTTGCGCCAGTCGAAGTCGGTGCGCCAGCGCTGCATAAGTCGGCGCAGTTGCTCGTGCTCCGTTCCCTGCGCCCAGCCTATTGACTCCAACTGGTCCGGCTCGCGCCAGGTCGAGATGCGCTTCTTCAAATCGTCGATTTCAGACTGGGCAATCTCGATGGTGAAGGGGCGAATTTTCATGGAGCCCTCTGCTCGCCGGCCATAAGGTTTCGGGCGGCGATAAAGTCGTGACTTTGCTGCCGGTTCGCGCGAAGCGCTTCCGTCGACGCTTCGATCGAGACCGCTGAGAAACGCAGGCGCGCGCCGACCGGCGCTTGCGCCAGCCGCCAGAGGTCGGCTTCGATCACCGTAGCGATCTTCGGATAGCCGCCGCAAGTGTTGGCATCGGCAAGTTGGATGATCGGTTGGCCGGACGGCGGCACCTGGACTGTGCCTGGTACGATGCCGTGGGACAGCAGTTCCAGCGGTGAGAGGAGGGAAAGCGTCTCCCCGGAAAGGCGATATCCCATACGGTTGGCGTCGTTGGTGATGCGCCATTCGCTGCCGGTGAAAGCCGCCTGTGCCTCCGGCGTGAAGGCGTCGAACTCGGCGGCCGGCAGAACCCGCAATTCGATTGCCGAGGCCAAGGCGTCCGCCGCGCCTCGTCGCTCCTCCAGCGCTGCGCCGATGCCGCCCGCGGGAAGGCGGCATTGCGCAGGTTTGAGCGCAAGCCGGTCACCGCGCGACAGGCCGCGTCCGGCGAACCCGCCGAAACCGCCCTTCACATCCGTCGCGCGCGATCCCATGACGGGCGGCAGATCGATCCCGCCGGCAAAGGCGATGTAGGAACGGGCACCGGCGCGCGGCGCCTCGAGGACAAGGGTCTCGCCTGCGCGGATCGTCATGGCCCACCAGGGCGGGCAGGGCCGGTCGCCGATGCTGACGGCGCAATCAGCGCCGGTGATGGCGACGGCGGTGTCGATGTGCGCGCGCAGCCGAAACGGATGAAGCGCGACCTCGATCCCGGCGGCCGAAGGATCATTGCCCAGCATGAGATTGGCGATCGCCAGTGCCTGCTTGTCCATGGCGCCGCCATGGCTGACCCCCAGCGCCAGATGACCGGGCCGGCCGAGATCCTGGACCGTGTTCGGCAGGCCGGTGGTGAGGATCTCGATCATGCCTCGACCCCTGCAATTGCGAAGCGAATTTTGTCTCCGGGCCTGAGCAGCACGGGCAATTCCGCTTCGGCCTTGAAGAGCTTCACGTCGGTATGGCCGATGATGTGCCAGCCGGACGGCGCGGTCATCGGCATGATACCCGCCTGCGCGCCACCAATGATGACGGCGCCCTCAGCGACTTTGAGGCGAGGCGTGCTGCGCCTTGCCCAGGCAAGCAGCGGGTCGAGACCGGACAGATAGGGAAAACCCGGCATGGCGCCGATGGCGGCGACGGTGTAGCGGGCCGCCGCGTGGCGCCTGACGGTCTCGTCGACAGACAGGCCGCAATGCGCGGCCCAGCCGGTGAGATCCTCGCCGCGCGCGCCGCCGTAGTGAACGGGAATCGTATGATGCGTGCCGGTCACCGGGTGGGCATCGGTGGCGGACCAGAGCGACATCAGTTGATCTCCGACGCTGTGGGCGTCTGTGGCGAGCGGGTCAAACACCACCAGCAGGTTGTTCATGCCGGGAACGGCCTCGCGCACCCCTTCGAGGCTCAGCGCGGCATTCGCTACCGCCCAGACCAGTTCCTGGGTGGCATCGTTGAAAGCCCCCTGCGTTCCATCGAGCAGCAGCGCGCCCGATCCCGCAAGACTGATGTGGGGCGAACCGACAACCATGAGCGGTCAGTCCTTCACCGGCACCGTATAATTCAGGATCAGACGGCCGCCGTCCGGATAGATGGTCTGGCCGACAATGTAGGAAGCGTCGTCGCTGGCCAGGAAGGAAGCGACGCTGGCAATCTCCGATGGCTCGCCACAGCGGCCGCTCGGCGTGCGCGACAGGATAGTCTTGCGCTGCGCTTCGCTGGCCATGACCGAGCTCTTGACCATGTCGGTCAGGATGGTGCCGGGGCCGATGGCATTGACGCGGATATTGTGCGGGATCAGTCCGACAGCCATCACCGCCGTCAATTGCTTGATGCCGCCCTTCGACACGGCATAGGCGACGGAATTGGGGATGGCCAGAATGGCGTTGATCGAGGACATGTTGATGATCGAGCCGCCGCGTCCCTGTGCGATCATGGCTCTTGCCGCGGCCTGCCCGAGCAGGAAGGGCGCCTTGAGATTGACCCGCTGAACCAGGTCGAACGCCTCCTCGGGGAAGTCGACGAAATCGTCCAGATGGATGATGCCGGCATTGTTGATGAGGACGTCGACGCCGCCGAATCGCTCCGTGGCCTTGGCAACAATATCGGCTGCCATTTCCTGCGTGCATTCGGAGAGATCCGCCGATAGCCAGGCGGCACGCTCGCCAAGACGTTCGGCATGCTCGCGCCCGCGATCGGCCTGTATGTCGACAAGCACCACCTTGGCGCCATCGGCATGAAAGCGCTCGGCGCAGGCAAGGCCCAGGCCTCGTGCCGCCCCGGTGACGATCACGACTTTTCCTGCGTGCTTCACAACCCAATCCCTTTTTCACAATGGATATGTTATCCAATCTATCTTGAACTTCGACGCCATTGCAAGCCCCGGATAAGTGGATCTGTTGGGTCAGTTCTGCAGCCGTTCGCCGTTCCTAAGCTGCTTTTGGCTTTTTTCTGCCAACCATCGCAAGCCGGTTGACTCCACCGAATTAATTGTGATTGGATACTATATTCATAAAGTGACGACGGCGAGGAGTGTAGGCGGTGGCGGATGGATCTCAGGAAAGCGAACTGATCGACGCGTTCCGCGCCCTTGCGACGCCGTTGATCAGCGACAATCTCGCCCGTGTCCCCGGGGCTGTCGGGTTGCGGCCATTTCACCGGGTGGGCGGCGTTATGGCGGGGAGGGCGCTGACGGTCAGGACCCGCCCCGGCGACAACCAGTTCATCCATCGTGCGCTCGATCTGCTGCAGCCCGGCGACGTCATTGTCGTGGACGGCGGTGGCTATGAGGGGCGCGCGCTGGTCGGCGAAATCATGACAAGTGTCGCGGCTTCGCGTGGCGCCGCAGGCATTGTCATCGACGGCGCCATTCGCGATGCCGGTGCCATCGGCCGCAATCCGTTCCCATGTTTCGCGCGGTCGGCCATCCATCTCGGACCTTACAAGGATGGTCCGGGAGCCATAAATGTTCCCGTCTGCATAGGCGGCATGGTCGTCGGTCCTGGCGACATCGTTGTCGGCGACGAGGATGGCGTCGTGGCATTTTCAATCGACGGTGCCGCGGCCTTGCTGGCGGCCGTCCGGGCGCAGGAAGCCCGCGAGGCCGAGATCATGCAGAGCATCCAGGAGAACCGTTATCGGGGAGCCTATGCCCGGGCTTCAAGCGGCAGTCACTGATCTGCCGGGTCAGTCCTTGCCGGTGACAATCGTGTGGCCGGCTGGCGATCCTGCTCAACATAACCGCTCCGCAGCTAACCGAGGGGCGAAACAATGCATTTCGGGCGCACCGCCTGGATGCACCAACAGGAGAAAATGGAGAGAATTGATGGTTGTTTCCTTCAAGAGGCTAGCTTGCGCCACCGCCCTTGCCGGGCTGGCTCTGACCACGATGGCCGCGGCTGCCGACATCAAGATCGGCATCGTGGCCCCCATGACCGGCCAACTGGCCAGTGAAGGGCAGGATATGGAGAACGCCGTGAAGATGGCGATCGATGCCGTCAACGCCAAGGGCGGCGTCAACGGCGACAAGATCACTACCACCACCGCCGACGACGCCTGCGATCCGCAACAGGCGGTGACCGCAGGCAGCAAGCTTGTCTCGGAAGGCGTGACCGCCATCGTCGGCGGCTACTGCTCGGGCGCCGTCTTGCCGACATTGAAGATCTATGGTGACGCCGGCATTCCGTTCGTCATCATCGGAGCGAACTCGACCAAGCTGGTCGCCGCCAATCAGGGCAATGCCTTCCTCGCCAATTCGACCGGCGACATGCAGGCGACGACAGCCGTCGAACTCTTCAAGAAGAATGGCTACAAGAAGTTCGCGTTCGTGGACGAAGGCGATGCCTATTCGTCCGACCTGGCCAAGTTGACCGCCGAAGCTTTCAAGAGCGCTGGCGGCGAAATTGCCGCCAAGGAGACCACCACGGCCGGCGAGCAGGACTATTCGGCGGTCGTCACCAAGATCAAGTCGAGCGGCGCCGATGCTGTCTTCTGGACCGCCTACCATGCCGGTGGCGCTCTGCTCACCAAGCAGCTCCGGCAGGCCGGGTTCCAGGGCGGCATCGTGCTAGGCGACGGCAACAATTCACCGGAATATCTGGAGATCGCCGGGTCGGCCGGTGAGGGCGTGTACCTGTTGTCTCCGCCGACTGTCGACCTCTTGTCCGGCGCCGCCGACTTCAAGGCCAAGTACAAGGAAACCTATGGCCGCGACGCCGGCGCCTATGCGGCGCTCTCCCACGATGTGGGCGACCTGATCGTCGATGCGATCACGCGGGCCAAGTCGGCGGATCAGAAAGCGATCATCGAGGCGCTCAAGGCGAGCGATTTCAAGGGCCTCGCCGGTGAAATCAAGTTCACCGACAAGAACACGCTCCAGACCTCGAACTTCCGCCCGGTGATTGCAAAGGGCGGCAAGTGGGTGGCTGTCGAATAAAGGCCAACCGGATTGATGCCGAGGCAGGCCTTGTGGCGGCCTCGGCGTCACCGCCGATTGTCTGGTGCGCCGACGCTGCGCCCAGACAAGACTTTTTCAATTCTGCCCTGGAGCATCAATGACGCTCGACCTGCTTATTCAGCAACTGGTGAACGGTCTTATCGTCGGCTCGTTCTATGCCCTGATCGCGCTTGGCTACAGCATGGTCTTCGGCGTCATCAAGCTCCTGAATTTCGCCCATGGCGACATCTACATGAACGGCGCCTTCGTCGGCCTCATCGTGTTCTCCTTTGTCGGCATATGGGTCGGCAATGGCTGGCTGGGCGTGGTCTGCGCCTTGCTTGTGTCGATGCTGGCTGTCGGCTTGCTCGGCGTCATCATCGAACGCTTCGCCTATCGGCCAATGCGCAACGCGCCGCGCCTCTCCATCCTCATCACGGCGCTCGGTGCCTCGATGGTGTTGAACGGCACGGCACTCGCCCTGACCGGCGGGCGGCATTACGCCTTCAACACCGACCTCGGTTTTGCCGGTGTCGACATTTCCACCGTTCATATCACCTACACGCAGATGGTTCTGGTGGCCGCCTCCATTGCTCTTATGGCAGGCATGCAGGCCTTTGTCTCCCGCACCATGTACGGCAAGGCGATGCGCGCCGTGTCCATCGACATGGGGGCGAGCCGCCTGATGGGCATCGATGTCGACCGGGTGATCGCCTTGACGTTTTTCATGGGCTCGGCGCTCGCTGCCGGCGGTGGGGTCATGGCCGGCGCCTATTATGGCAGTGTCCATTTTTTCATGGGCTTCATCATGGGGCTCAAGGCCTTCACCGCCGCTGTCATAGGCGGGATCGGCAGCGTGCCGGGCGCCATGCTCGGCGGCTTGCTGCTCGGCCTGCTCGAGGCTTTCGGTTCGTCCTTGCCCTTCGTCGGATCGGAGTGGCGTGACGTCTTCGTTTTCGGGACCCTGATCCTGTTCCTTGTGTTCAAGCCGACCGGCCTTCTTGGACGCTCTGTCGTGGAGCGGGTGTGATGATCGACGAAGTCAGAACCATGCCGACCGTCGTGCAACCGCAATTGATGCGCTGGTCCGTCGTGCTGCCCGGCCTGACGGCACTCGCCGTCGCGCTGGTGTTGCCGCAATTCGCCAACGGCTATGTGACGGAGGTGGCAACCACGGCGCTGCTCTATGTCGTTCTGTGCCTCGGCCTCAACATTGTCGTCGGCTATGCAGGCCTGCTCGACCTCGGCTACGCCGCCTTCTTCGCAGTCGGCGCGTACACGTCAGGCATCCTGACCGCCGAATTCGGGTTCAATTTCTGGCTCACCATCCCGGTCGCCATGGCGGCAGCCTGCGTGGCTGGCATCATCATCGGGGCTCCGACATTGAGATTGCGCAGCGACTATCTGGCGATCGTGACGCTGGGCTTCGGCGAAATCGTGCGCATCATCGCCCGCAACCTCGACATCACCGGTGGCGCGAGCGGACTCATCGGCATCGAGCGCCCGGAGATATTCGGCTTCAGGTTGATGCAGGTGCAGCACTTCTACTATGCGTTCCTGGTGCTTGCGCTGCTCACCGCCTTCGTCTGTCTGAGCGTCGAGCGATCGCGAATGGGACGAGCCTGGTTCTACGTTCGCTACGATGAGGACGCCGCCGCTGGCATCGGCATCAACCGTGTCACGGCCAAGCTGCAAGCCTATATGATGGGCGCTGTGATCGCTTCCGTGGCCGGATGCCTCTACGCAGCCAAGATGACGGCCATCTCGCCGGAGAGTTTCACCTTCAACCAATCGCTGCTCATCCTTCTCGGCGTCGTCCTGGGCGGCATGGGCCGCATTCCCGGCGTCGTCCTTGGTGCTGTTCTCGTGGCCCTGCTTCCGGAGGTGCTGCGCGGAGCAGGCACCTATCGTCCCCTGGTGACCGCGGTTGCGCTGCTGGCAATCATGCTCTTCAGGCCGAACGGGCTGTGGCCGGACAAGCGAGTTTGACCATGGCGCTGCTGGAAGTCCACGATCTGCGCCTCAGTTTCGGAGGACTGAAAGTCCTTCACGACATTTCGTTCTCAGTTGAGAAAGGCGCCATCAACAGTCTTATCGGGCCGAACGGGGCCGGCAAGACATCACTCTTCAATTGCCTGACCGGCTTCTACAAGCCGAAGGGCGGCTCGATCAGTCTGGGCGGCCGGCCAATCACCGGCTTGCCGCCGCATCGCATCACCGCGCTCGGCCTCGCCCGTACGTTCCAGAACATCCGGCTGTTCAAGGAAATGACCGTTCTGGAAAACGCCATGTCCGGCCAGCATTGCCGCAGCCGCCACGGCATCATGTCGGCGATCCTGCACTTGCCGGCACAGCGGCGCGAGGAGGAGGCGATCCGCGCGGCTGGCATGCGCTGGCTCGATTTTGTCGGCATCGAGCAGCATGCGCATCGCCGTGCCGGCGGTCTCTCTTATGGCGATCAACGGCGGCTCGAACTCGCAAGAGCCCTGGCGTCGGCGCCCGAGCTCATCCTGCTGGACGAGCCCGCCGCCGGCCTGAACGAGCGCGAGAAGCTGGACCTTGTGCACCT
Source organism: Mesorhizobium sp. M7A.F.Ca.MR.362.00.0.0 (assembly GCF_004023175.1). Taxonomy (NCBI): domain Bacteria; kingdom Pseudomonadati; phylum Pseudomonadota; class Alphaproteobacteria; order Hyphomicrobiales; family Phyllobacteriaceae; genus Mesorhizobium; species Mesorhizobium sp. M7A.F.Ca.MR.362.00.0.0. Next base: position 27,856 of record NZ_RZTF01000008.1, on the reverse strand, counting down.
GATCCGCCGCATCCGTGACGAAACCGGTGTCACTGTCCTGCTGATCGAGCACGATATGGGCCTGGTCATGCAGGTGTCGGAGAAGATCGTGGTGTTCGACTATGGGCAGAAGATCGCCGACGGACCGCCGGGGGCCGTGCGAACAGACCCCAGGGTCATAGAAGCCTATCTCGGTACGGAGGAATGATGGACGCCGAAATCGTTCTTTCCGCAGACCGCATCGTCGCGCGTTATGACGGCATCGAAGCCCTTCATGGCGTCAGCCTTTCGGTCAAGCGCGGCCAGATCGTCGCCCTGCTTGGCGCGAATGGTGCGGGCAAGAGCACCACCCTGCGCACGCTGTCCGGCCTTGTTGCCGCATCCTCCGGAAATGTCCGCTTCCTGGGCGAGGACATAACCAAAGTCCCTGCCCACCGCCTGCCGCATCGCGGGCTCGTCCACGTCCCGGAGGGAAGGCGTATTTTCGGCGACATGACGATCAAGGAGAACCTTGACCTGGGCTCGTTTACGCTTGCCGACGACGTCGAGCGCCGCCGGCGGCTGGAGCATGTTTTTGAGCTCTTCCCCATCCTGGCGCGCAGACAGAATGGCGATGCAAGGAACCTCTCGGGAGGCGAGCAGCAGATGCTGGCGATCGGCAGAGCCCTCATGGCCGCGCCCAAGGTGCTGTTGCTCGACGAGCCTTCCATGGGTCTGGCGCCGCAACTGATCAAGGAAGTCATGAACATCGTGCAGCGCCTCAATCGTGAAGGCGTGACCATTCTGCTTGTGGAGCAGAATAGCAAAGTCGCCTTGAAATTCGCCGACTACGGCTACGTTCTCAAGGCCGGACGCGTTGTTCTTGAGGGACCAGGCAGCGATCTCGCGAGCAATGAAGCGGTCATCAGCGCCTATTTAGGTGGCGTCGCTGCTTAGCTGGCAAAGCTGCCAACGCCCGGATTTTTACAAAATGAGGCCGCCGCTCCAGTCCAGCCCCTAACATATTGATTTGTGCAGGAAGCACTGACCCTCAGAGACTAACATAATCATTATTTGTCAACAGGTTACGAAGCGGTCCGCTTAAATCGATTCAGGAAGCTGATCCAGCCATTTCGCTGACCGAATTTATCTCAAGCCGAAAGGCGGCTTTGCGCCTCAAGTCGGTCATTAAGACCAGCTTCGCCGTTTCCCGAAAGCCGACATCATCGGACTACGCTGGCTTAAGATGACTGTGCCTCTAGCCGGACGGCGGCGACAGGATGAAAAGCGCTTGCGCCTGCTTGGTGGCGGAACTGTTGCGGAAGGTGTGGAGGCGTCTTGGGTCGAAGGTCGTGGCGTCGCCTTCGAGCAGGACGACCTCAATTGATGACGCAGGCTGAGCGTAAAGGAATGGATCGCGGCCTGTGAGAGCAAGACGAGCGTCGAGTTCCAGGAACATCCGTCGTTGATTTGCGTTTGCTCTCCGAGGTTAGACGTTTTCAAACCGAAGGAGAACGGTGTCATGGACTGGAACCGCGTGGAAGGAAACTGGAAACAGGTGAAAGGCAAGGTCAAGGAGCAGTGGGGTAAACTCACGGATGACGACCTTGACCGCATCGCCGGCAAGCGCGATCAACTCGAAGGCAAAATCCAGGAGCGTTACGGCCTTGAAAAGGACCGTGTGCGGCGCGATATCGATGACTGGTACGGTCGACAGGGCTGGTAAGCGCGTGAGCCCCGGGCCGCGGCCAATTCCAAGACGCGGCCCAACAGTCCGGCAGGTCCGGCTCATGCAGATGCCGAGCCTTATCGTCAGTTGAATTTTGCAGCAAGGATTTCGTACTGTGTCAGAAGATATCTCTCGCAAGCAAGAGCAACGGGGGACAAGAAGGATCGTCATGTGGGCGATCGCAGTTACCGCTGTGATTTTCCTTGTTCTGCTGGCTACATTCGTGTTCGGCCCGCTGGTATGATTTTCATCGCCGATGATTGAGTTGTTTGCAGCGAGATCCGGGGATGATCGGGCGTTTGAGGGCGCTTGCAGCGGCCACCGGGCCGCGTCTTGCGACTGCGGCAGCAGGCGCGGATGAGCCGACAACCCGTCAAGTTGATGCCATCCGCGCTGCCTTGGGTGGCAGGCGTATCCGCGGCAATCGCCATTATTCCGGCAGTTTGCGCCGTCAACTTGGTCCGCGGCGACAATCTCCGGGAACCACCATTGCACAGGCCATCGGTGGCGACCCTGACCGGGCCGTCCCGGCAATGATCCGAAACGGCTGTGGAGGGTGTCACGAAATCCCGGGAGTGCCCGGCGCCCGTGGCACCGTCGGTCCGTCCCTGCAAGGCGTCGTCGAAAGAGGATATACCGGGCCGTCGCGAGCCACCCCGGATGCGATGATGCGCTGGATCAGCAGGGCGCGGGACGTTGACCCGAAGACGGCCATGCCCAATACAAATCTGTCGCCTCAAGAGGCGCGCGACATTACCGCCTATCTCTATGCGCGAACATGAGGCGCGCTGAAGTCGCCCCACGGCGCAGGCGTCTTGCCAGCAAAAGCAGCAGGCCAAGGATCAACACGGCGGCGCCCGCTACAAGTGATTGAGCCGCCAGAATCATGATCGTCTTGCTGGTTGTCGTTCCTGCCCGCAGATCAGATCAAGGATTCTCCGGGCGTTCGCACCGTGTGCATGGAGGGCCGATTGCCGATCGCCGCATCCTGCCAGTACCAACATCGACGCTGCGCTGACCCACCTCAAACGCGGTTGCGCAGCCTTTCCCGTAACAATGCCAGTCAGGATTTGCGTTGGACATGTAAAGGCAAGCGACATTTGCGGTCATGTCCGCCTGCGAGAGCGGACCAACGGACTCATGCACCTCGCCATGAAGGATCCACCATCGTTGCCAAGGCCATAACGCAGCTGGCTGAAAAAGGATGCTTGGCAACACCGCCCGGTGAAAACCGACGTGAAGCGGTGCGGGTTAGACGATGCGCAACTCCTGGGGAGCCTGATGCCGCCGGCTGCTCGTTTGAATCCAGAAAGCGACCGAGAGCAATGCGGCTCCGCCATAGATCAGGCCAGCGGGAATCCACATGATCAAGCCTGCAAGTTGCTGGTCCTCGAGCGGGCTGAGCCCCCACAGATCCGAGCCGACGGCATTAGCCGGATACCACAGCTTTGGCGAGACGACGAGCAAAACCCCGAGCAGCCCGGTGTGGAGCGAGGTGAAGAAGAGATGCATCACCGCATTGCCGCAAGCGTGCTCGCGGCCAGGGCGAGGCAGCAGCACCCACCAGAACAAAAGCCCGGTACCGAGCAAGCTCGCATGCTGGGCATAGTGCAGGAAACCCTGCTGGAGGGCAGCCTCGAACAGCGCCGGGACATGCCAGATCCATATCGCGGCTCCGTGCAGGACGGTCGCGACCACAGGGCGGCTGATGAACGCCCAGATCGCCCGAAGCGTATTTGCATGTCCGGCCGCTCCGAATATCTGGCGCAGCTGTACCGGCAGTGCCCACATCATCGCCGCTGTCGGGCGGGAGGCAACCAGCAGAGGCGCTGCGACCGCCATCAGCAATTCATGCTCGATCATGTGCGCCGCAAACACATGTTCGCCCAACGCATGGATCGGGCTTACAAGGGCGAACGCCAGGACGGCCCAGCCGGCAGCAAACTGGAAGGCCTGCCGTGATCGCAAGCGGCGTCCGCGTCCGCTCCGTCGCCACAGTCGGCTGGCGCCCGCTGTGTAGAGCGACACGACTGCCAGGAGCGGCAATGTGATGGGAAGCGCCAGTGTCCAACCGGCTTGCGGGGCGCCGTTGCCATAGCAGATCGAGGTCGAAAAGAGCGCGTCGAAGCTCATGATCCGCATCCGTCAGCCGGAAGAGGACCGGAGCTCCGGTTCATCTGGAAAGATCCAGATTGAAGCCACTGAGGCGCTGTTCTCACCTCCGTGCCTCTAGGCGTCCATCATCGATTTCGCCGGCTCCCGGGCGATATTTTCTTCTATGCGTTCGTGTCCCGGTGTCCGCGGCAGGGCCTGGCGGAAGTTCTTGGCGTAATCTGCCGGCATTTTGGGCGGCATCAGCGGCTCATACGCATCTACCAGCGCTTCGATCACGACAGGGCCTTGCGTGGCGAAAGCCTGGTCGAGAACCGTCTCGATCTGATCGGCCCGCTCGATGCGAAAACCCTTTGCGCCCATTGCTTCCGCCGCCATGGCAAAATCGATCGGCTGCAATTCGCAACCGAATTGCGGATTCCCCAGAAACATCATCTGCTCCCAGGCGATCTGATTGAGCATGTTGTTCTTGATCACCAGAACCTTCAGCGGGATCTTGTAGCGCACCGCCGTCGAGAATTCGCCGAGCTGCATGGCAAAGCCGCCATCGCCGACGATGGCGGCAATCGGGCGACCGGGAAACGCGATGCCGGCAGCGATGGCGTAGGCGAGACCGCAAGCCATCGACGCCAGCGATCCGGACACCCCAAATGCCTGGCCGCTGCGAAGATCGACATGGCGGGCGGCCAGTTCCGTGTTCTGACCGGAATCCGTGGCCAGCACCGTGTCGTCGGCCAACCGTTGTCCGAACGCCCGGGCAATCGCCTGTGGCTTCAAGGGTTGCGCCTGCATGTCTTCCGACTGCCGCATCATCTCGCGCCATTTCCTCATGGTCTCCTGGGAACGGTGCAGGAACTCATCGGAGGGCTTCTGCGTCAGACGTTGGTTCAGCGCGCGCAATGTCTCGGCCGCGTCGCCGACAAGGCCGGCCTCGACCGGAAAGCGCAAGCCGATCCGCTGCGCATCGCAGTCGATCTGGACGCCACGGGCCTGCCCGGGCTGCGGGTAGTATTCGATATAGGGAAAGGTCGAACCGACAATCAGCACCGCGTCACAGCTCTCCATCGCCTCTTGCGAAGCCAGGGTTCCAAGAATGCCGATCCCGCCGGTGGTGTAGGGATGGTCGTCCGGCAGCACCGCCTTGCCCAGCAAGGCCTTCGCGACAGGCGCCTGCAGCAGTCGCGCCGTGTGTTCGAGTTCGGCGGCCGCGCCGATGGCGCCGCGTCCGGCCAGGATCGCAACCCGCGAAGCGTCATTGAGAATGGCGGCGGCTTTGTCGAGCTCAACCTCCAGCGGTACGCTGTGACCGGCGAACATATCCTGCGGCGTGTGCGCCGGGCGATTGCGCTTGGAGCGCTTCGACGGATCGCTCTCCTGCTCCTGGATGTCGCTGGCAATCGAAAGATGGGCGACGCCCTTGCGCGCCAGCGCGGTTCGGCAGGCAAGGCTGGCGACGTTTTCCATATGCGCGGCGTCGGCGACATGTGCATTGTAAACGGAGACATCGTGGAACACGCGCGTCAGATCGACATCCTGTTGCGTGAACGTCTCGATCAGATCGTGGAACTGCATGCCCGTAATCGCCAGCACCGGAGCCTGGTCGAGCTTGGCGTCATAGAGGCCGGTCAGAAGATGTGTTCCGCCGGGACCGGACGTCGCAAGGCACACGCCCAGCTTTCCTGTCCACTTGGCATACGCACATGCCATGAAGGCAGCCGACTCTTCATGCCGGACCTGAACGAAGGCAATCTTGTCGCGCCGCGTCCGCAACGCTTCCATGACGCCGTTTATGCCGTCTCCCGGCAAGCCGAACACCACCTCCACGTCCCAGGCGACGAGCGTATCGATGAGAATTTCTGCTGCATTTGGCATGTCTGGGTAGCCCCGGTGGATGGTGTCCGAACCGGTGAATCCCGAGTTGGTTCCTTCGTCACAATAAATCGTGACAGGTTTCTGGAAGCGATCTTCCAGGAGCGGTCTATTCGATCTGCTCAAACGTGCATTGCCGTGGCGCCTTGTCGGGGCGCCAGCGCAGCAGTTTGGTGCCGTGGCGAAACCGATTGCCGGTAACGTGATCGAAGCGGACCTCCACCACCAGTTCAGGTTCCAAGGGTTCCCATTGTCCGCTGCGCTCCGTGCTCCAGCGGCTCGGGCCGCCGGGCGCCTTGCCGGTGAATCCGGGCTCTGACCGCAGCCCTTCCAGCCGGCGCGTGAGCGCTCCTCTGTCGGTCCTGGCGATGGTCGACGTGAAGCCGACGTGATCGAGCTTGCCGTCGTCATTGTAGAGGCCGAGGAGCAGCGAGCCAACCTCACGACTGTCCGCGAGATAACGGAAACCGCCGACAACGCAATCGGCGGTGCGCCTCGGCTTTACCTTCACCATCGCACGTTCCCCGCACAGATAATGCTCATCAAGCACTTTGGCCATGATGCCGTCGGTCGATGCATGGCCGGAGCCGTGTAGCCATCGAGCCGCCGTGGCTGCATCATAAGTGCACTTCGACAGGCGAAGATCTGGACTGTTCGAGGAGGTCATGAAGTCCTCGATCGCTCGCCGCCGTTCCACAAGTGGCTTGCCCGTGATGACCTCGCCGCCCGGCCTGGCAAGCATGTCGAAGAGGATCAGACTGGCAGGCGTCTGCGAACTCAGTTTGCGGATTCTGCTTTGTGCCGGGTGAAGGCGCATCTGCAGCGCCTCGAAGGAAAGCTCACCGTCAACCTCAATGACAATCTCGCCGTCGAGGACGAAATGCCCGCGCTTGAGGTCACGCAAAATGTCCGTGATTTCTGGAAAATAGCGGCCGAGCGGCTTGCCGGATTTGGCGCGCAGGTCAACGGTGTCGTCGCTCTTGAAAGCCAGGCAGCGAAACCCGTCCCATTTGGGCTCGTACTGCCAGCGGTTTCCATCCCGGGGGATTTCATCGGCAAGCCTGGCCTCCATCGGAGACGTGTCCAGCGGGAGCGGGAAGGCGTTTATCGGTTCATGCACGGGTAGGCCTCCAAAACCGGTTCAGGAACGGCTCCGGCTTTTTTCAACTTCCAGGACTGGCACCGCGTTCCATCTGACGGTTCATGCCTGGTTCTTCGCGATGGGACATTTTCATTTGCCGCGGAATCCGGATGACGGCTGGCCGCTTTGATGTCATCGGCAGCGCTAACGGAGATGCCCCATCGATCCCTCATTGTGGATAGCTTTTGTCGGAACCGTCATTCTCATGCAGGTGCCGCCAGGTCCCGACAGCATGCTGGTGATGGCCCGCGGCATCGGACAGGGGCGCGACGTGGCGCTGTTCACGGTGCTCGGCATGACGCTGAGCGCCGGACTTGTGCAGCTTCCGCTGATTGCATTCGGCCTGTCCTCGCTTGTCCACGCCTCGCCCCTGGCGTTCAATCTGCTTCGATGGGCCGGGGCGGCCTACATCGTCTGGCTGGGTGTCCGGCTGCTGCTTTCATCCTCGGCAACCATTCCCACAGGTGACCTCAAGGCCCTGCGGCCGCTCGCCGCCGCCCGGGAAGGAATGATCGCCAATCTGAGCAATCCCTGGCCTTTGATGTTCATGGTTGCGTTCCTGCCGCAGTTTGTGGATCCGCACAGGGGCTCCGTCACGTTGCAGCTGGTGCTGCTTGGCGCAACACAGAAGATAACCGGTGTGCTGGTGCTGGGAGCCTATGCCTTGGCATCGGGCGCGGCCGGGGCATGGGTCATGCGGCACCCTCGCGCAAGGCTTTGGCAGCAGCGGCTCGCCGGCTGTCTCATCATCGGCCTCGGCTTACGGATGGCGATCGGCGGCGGTACGAGCCGCTGACCAAGCGGATGAACGGGCTGGGCCGAACACTCGACTTTGGCGCCGCGGGATTTTCTTTCGGGGAAAGTTTTGTGCCAAGTCGCCTGAATGACAGGCTCCGACACCCTTCTTCAGTGGAGCGGAGCATTCGCTTGGATGTCCGGCTCCGCCGAAAGAACCCGCATCGGATGAAACATCGTCGCGGGCCGGGACTGGTCCAGGAACAAAAAGCCTGACCAGAGGTTCGAGCCTCGATCTCAATGCAGCTTGAAACGGCTGCTTCATCGCCGTCCGATTGGAATGTTCGTCATGATTTCTTGCGTGGCCTCGGTAAAGACGCGCCTTCAATGAACAAGCCACCTGACGAGGGCCAAAGGGCAAGCGAGCAAAAAAAAGGCGGCGTCGTTCGGGCTCTCGGGCTTGGTCTGATTACCGGTGCGGCCGATGACGACTGCTCGGCCATCGGTACCTACGCGAGCGCCGGAGCGCGGTTCGGACCCGATCTGCTGTGGACGGCACCTGTCACGCTGCCGATGATGTATCTCGTCGTCTACCTTTCATCCAAACTTGGCCAGGTTTCGGGTCGCGGGCTTTTCAAGGTCATATCGGACTTCTATCCGCGTTGGCTGCTATGGTCCGTGCTGGTGGGCGTGCTGATTGGCAACACGATCGAGGCAGCCGCCGATCTTGGCGCCATGTCGGCGGCCATCGTGCTGTTCGTTCCTCTGCCTGCTCCTTTGGTCGTCATTGTCGTCGCGATCGTCATTTTTGCCCTGCAGGTGTTCGGATCGTATAAATTGATCCGAAATGTGTTCCGGTGGCTGGCTCTGGCTCTGCTTGCCTATGTGGTCTCCGCGGTGCTTGCCAAACCGGATGCCGCCTCTGTCCTGCGTGGCACGCTGTTGCCAAAAATCGAGTTCAGCCGAGAATACCTGTCCATCCTCGTCGCCATCATCGGGACCACGCTCTCCGCATACCTTTACACATGGCAGTCCAATCAGGAGGTGGAGGAGGAGATCGCCAAGGGTCGAACGAGCCTCGAAGAGCGCAAAGGCGCCACCGAGGGCGAGCTGCGCCGATCCCGCCGCGATATCCTGATCGGCATGACGTTTTCCAATCTGATCATGTACTTCATCATCCTTTCGACAGGGTCGACGCTCTACAAGGCCGGGCAGACGCAGATCGAGACAGCGGCACAGGCGGCCGAAGCGCTGCGGCCGCTTGCCGGCGACGCTGCCGGCATTCTCTTTGCGGCCGGTGTAATTGGCGTCGGCTTTCTGGCCGTGCCGATCATGACCGCTGGCGCCGCTTTCGATTTCGCCCAGGCGATGGGATGGAAGAATAGCTTGCATGCCAAACCTCGGCAGGCTCCCAAATTCTATATCGTGATGGGGATCATAACGCTGGTGGCGGTGGGTCTCAATTTCTTCGGCTTCAACCCTATGAAAGCCCTGGTCTGGTCGGGCGTCGTGCAAGGATTTTCAACGCCACCTCTGCTGCTTCTCATCCTGATCATGACCAACAATCGCAAGATCATAGGCGACAAGGTCAACAGCATAAGCACGAACATCCTGGGCGGCGTGACGACCCTGGCGATCTTTGCGGCGTCGGCGGGACTGGTGGCAAGCTGGTTCCTGTAGCTCGCCGGGCGGGAAGGATGTTCAGGCGCAGTGGAACATCGGCGGTCAAATGTCGTTGAGACGCTTGTGGGAGAAAGGAGGTTGTCCATGTCAAAGTTGCAGGCCGCCACTCCGGATCGTCTAAGACAACTCAGGCTTGAAGCTTCAGCACATTTTGCTCCGTTGATGCTGAACGAAGCCCTGTTGCGCCTTTCCCATGCCTGCGGAGGCGACAGCCTCGACCGCTTCGAGAAAGCCATGGTTGATCAGATCGAGGCGGCAGAGGACGATCGCGCCGATTTCGAAACGATCAAGGAATTCGCGATCGAGCAACTTTACGCCCTGGTCCGGAACGCCAACGATTCGCCAGAGAGGAAACAGCCGCTTGAGAAGATAGACACACGCAGAACGCCCGGCCGTTCCGAAGAACCACGCACGCTCGAGGACCAACTGCAGGCGGGATTGGAGGATTCCTTTCCGGCGAGCGATCCGCCCTCAGTGGTGTCCACGACCATTTCAGGCGGAGCAAAGAAGCTGGTCGGGACCGATGAGGTCCTGGAAAAGCAGCGGCAAGCGTCCAGCAAGGAAGATCGCTCGTAGATCGGGGTGCGGACTGGGTTGGCGGCAAACCAAAGCCTGCGGACATGCCAGCGGAAAACAGCTGACGTCATCGCATCAAAGCTTGACAGCCGCCTCCCGCGCCCAGAGCCGCAGCTTCCGGCATGACCGCACAAATGCAGTTACCGAAGCTGCCGAATCCAGCCGCGTCAGCCCCTCATCGGCATCGGGAGCGACGCCTGCTTTGGCCAGGAGCGGCTCGGCCCCCGGGGTGAAGCCGATGAACTTGCAGTGCGCAAACGCATCAGACACGAAATCCTTCGCAGCGGCCTCCTTGACCAGCAACTCGGCGCCCGCCTCGGAGAGGAGCAGCACCACCGCGTCGAACAATACGGACGGACCGCCGTCGATCATGTGCCTTGCCTCGATGTGGGTGCCGTCGTCGGCTTCGACGCCACCCACCTTGGGCGCAACCACCTCCATCACCGCGCCTTCCGCTTCGATGGCGGAACGAAGTTCCTCGAACAGCGCGACATCGGCTCCATCGCTGAGCATGACACCGACTTTGCGGCCTTCGAAACTATTGGGTCCATTTTGGATGATGCTGAGCGCCGGCGACGGCGGCAAGTCATCGCGCGGCGGAACGGCGGCTTCGGCAGGTTCGGGCAGGTCACGGATGCCGAGCTTGTCGGCGACCGTGGTCGCCAGCGTTTCATCGATGTTCAACAAATGCGAAACCATGCGCTCGCGGATCGCCGGCGCCTGGACCTTGCTCAGTTCAAATGTCAGCGCCATCGCGATGTGACGCTGCTCCGGTGGTGTCTGGCTGTTGAAGAATTGCCGGGCCTGGCTGTAGTGATCGGCGAAGCTCTCCGCGCGCAGACGTACTTTCTGCCCTTCTTCGGCATCGGCGAAAGAACGGAAGCCACGCTGCGGATCCTCGCGCGGTCCCAGTCCCCATGAGTTCGGCTCATAATTGGCACGACCGGCCGGGTTGCGCATGGCCATGTGCCCGTCCTGTTGAAAATGGGCGAACGGGCACTTCGGCGCATTGATCGGCAGATGGGTAAAGTTCGGGCTGCCCAGCCGTTTCAATTGGGTATCGAGATAAGAGAAGTTGCGGCCTTGCAGTAGCGGATCGTTGGAGAAATCGATTCCGGGCGGCACATTCTGCGTCATGAACGCCACCTGCTCGGTCTCGGCGAAGAAATTGTCCGGCATCCGGTCGAGCACCAGCCGACCGACCGGAATTGGTTCGAGGATCTCCTCCGGAATGATCTTCGTTGCGTCCAGGATGTCGAAGTCAAAACTGTCGGCAAATGCCTGATCGAACAGTTGCACCGTCAACTCCCATTCCGGGAAATTGCCGGCCTGTATAGCCTCCCACAGATCGCGGCGATGGAAGTCGGGGTCGACGCCATTGATCTTGACCGCCTCGTTCCAGACCACCGATTGCATGCCGAGCTTCGGTTTCCAGATGAACTTGACGAAGGTGGATTCGTCCCTCGCGTTGACGAGGCGGAACGTGTGCACACCAAAGCCTTGCATGAAGCGGAAGGAACGCGGGATCGCGCGATCCGACATGATCCACATCACCATGTGCATCGATTCCGGCATCAGGCTGATGAAGTCCCAGAAATTGTCGTGCGCCGTCTGTGCCTGCGGGAAGGCACGGTCCGGCTCCTGTTTGGCGGCGTGGATCAGATCGGGAAACTTGATGGCGTCCTGGATGAAGAAGACCGGGATGTTGTTGCCGACCAGATCCCAATTGCCTTCCTTGGTGTAGAGCTTGACCGCGAAGCCGCGCACGTCGCGGGCGAGATCGAACGAGCCCTTGTTGCCGGCAACCGTCGAGAAACGAACGAATGCCGGCGTCTTTTCACCAACTCGCTGGAAAATGTCGGCACGTGTGTATTTGGCAAGTGACTCGTAGGTCTCGAAAAAACCATGCGCGCCATAGCCGCGGGCATGAACGACCCTTTCCGGGATGCGTTCGTGGTCGAAGTGGAAAATCTTCTCGCGAAAGTGAAAGTCTTCGATCAGCGATGGTCCGCGCTCACCGATCCGCAATGTGTTTTGGTCGTCGGAGACAGGCGTTCCGAGCGCCGTCGTGAGCGCAGGCGTTTCGTCCCCCGCGACCTGGTGCAACTCGCCGCCATTTCCGCGCGCGCTATTCTGATCCAGTCCACTTGCCGATTGGCGAGCGGAGGGGCGAGCGGATTTGGCCATGACAGGTCCTCGATCGATACCGGAAGGTTGAAGTGGTCAAGCCATCAAACTGCCGGTGAGCGGCTTTGTTCCCGTAAAAATGGACGCTGGAGACACCGCTGTCGGAGGAGCCGTGACTGCTGCGGCGATGGTGCGCGCCGATCGGATGACAGATATCTCCGCCTGCGCACAATTTATGAAGAGTTGTCTCCAGCACGAGGAACGAACCAAACTTCCATGCATTTAGCTGGGGCTGCGTTCACACACTCTTTCTTCTGGGAGCTGGACCATTGTCATCCGGAGGCTGCCTTTTGGCCGACCAGGAAACCAATGAAGTTTCCATCGTTGACCTGATACCTGCCCTGCGGGCATTTGCGCGCACCTTCTGCCGCGTCCCCGACGACGCTGACGATCTCGTGCAGGAGACACTGACCAAGGGTCTCGCCAACATCGACAAGTTCGAACCCGGTACGCGCATGAAGTCGTGGCTCTTCACCATCATGCGCAACACTTATTACACCCGGGTCAAGATCGCTGCCCGGGAGTCGCCAGGCCTGCTCGACTGCGCGTCTTCGAGACCAATTTCGGAAGCCACCCAGGAATGGACCGTTCAGAGCAAGGAAGTTCACGGCGCCATTCAAAGGCTGCCTGAACACCAACGCGAGGTCCTGATGCTGATCGGCGTTTTGGGAGTGAGCTACGAGGAAACCGCCGACATATGCGGTTGCGCGGTCGGGACGGTCAAAAGCCGCCTGAACCGTGCGCGCGCCAACATCCTTGAATTCCTGGGGGAGAGTTCGCTGCAGACATTGATGGAAAGACGAAACCAGCTGTCGGATGGTCAGCTCGATGTCGAGGTCGACGGCCGCAGATAGTCAGTTCTTCACGTCGCGCCGACGTTTCTCGACGAGCGCGTTCTGCAATTCGATCGCCAGCTTGGTCAGGCGGTCTGGAATTTTTTCCTGCTCTATGGCGGCCAGCAGGGAAGCAATCTCCTGATCCACAGCCATCTCGACATGCGGATCCGGGGTATCGTCGCTCGAACGAGACATCACATTCTCTTGATAGCGGGTCCCTTGATCCTAGTGTGGTGATAAGCGCCTGGCATTACAAGGCGGTGTCAACCGCCAAGAAGCTCACCAGCGGCCCCTTGCACAGGTTTATTTCCTTGCTGCTCCTTCGTCGTCCCGGGCCATGGACGCGCGGCGGTGGCGTTCAATCCCTAGGCAATCGGTCAGCGGCGTGCTCCTGATATTGATCGGGCTTGATCCGATTGCCGTCCAGCCCGCGCTCTTGGCCATGCTGCTTCTTGTTGCGATTCGACAAGACCGCGTTTTCTTCGATCTCGTCCTTCTCCGGGGAGGTCACCGCGCCGGCGCCGGCACTCTTGCCTGGCTGCTGCGGCCGAATTGTTTTTTACCGCCGGATGCCATGATTATCCTCCTTCAAATAGGGGACACTCGTCGGTGCCCGTTGTTCGACGTCCGAACTGGCATCGCGCTGTAATGTTCCGCTTCACCCAGCGAGCAGAAAGGCGTCGCCATCCCACGACCGAAACGGCTTCTCGCCGTCGATGAGGACCCGCAATTGATGAGCTTGCGCCAGACGGCCGATATCATCGCGGTCTGAGAGAAGTGATCCGCGATAGGAATAGTTCAGCAAGGCGAGCCAGCCCGGCCGTTTCAGAACGCGCGCAATTTCGTCGAAATGCCGATCAGCCATGCCGGCCAGAACCAGATAGGGAAAGCTGTCCACCGCCAGCACGCAATCGAAACTGGCGTCGGCGAATTCGGACAGATCGAGACCGGAGGTTTGTCGCAACTCGACATTGCCGAGTGCGGCGCATTGCTCGGAGGCGATGGAGATCATCCGCGGCGATATGTCGATGCCGACCATGCGCTTGAAGGATGTGCACAGCGCGCGCTCGAAACGGCCGATGCCGCAACCGATGTCGAGAATGCTTCGTTCCCTTCCGGTGAACTCTCGCGCTTCCAGCCATGCGACGATTTCATTGGTCGTGACTGTGAGCCTTGCCTCATCGCCGAGGGATGCCAGTTGGACACTCGCGGCTCCCGAAATCGCTGCCGCGGCATCGAAGCTGGAGGCCAGCCGCATGACGACAGCGACATTCGTCTCGTCCTCATCGCGCTCATGCCGAACGGCGCCACCCGTTGCCCGCAACATGGCGAAGACGTCTGGTTTGCAGCGCAGCAGTCCGGCGACCTTTCGCAGCCTTGCTGCGTCGCCGGCATCCGCCGGCTGGACCTTCAGCACGACCTCCGCCAATTCCGCCGCTCCAATTGTGGGCGGCAGGTGGAGCGCCAGCCTGACGAGAACACCTTCGGCGCAAATGCCATCGGCCATGCAGTCTTCAACCGCCAGCCTGACCGATGTCGTGCGCCGGGCGGCTTTCGGTGCGGTTACACTCATGCATCAACTCCGCGTCCAGACCCTGCGCATCGTCCACCTGTCGACGGCGCCCCAGCCATATTTATAGGCCTCCTGGCCGCGCAGAAAATCGAACTCGCGCGCATCTTCGCGGATCGCTTCCGCGATTGCGTGGCCAATCAGGATCGCACCTGGGCTCTCCTCGGCATAAGCAGGGTCGAAGCCACCGAGATAAGCATAGGCACGGCCGCGGTGGTGAAATCCGTAATAAGCGCCGACGGTTCCGCCATCGATCGCGAACAGCCAGCATCGCACCAGACCGTGAGCGTCGAGCAAGGGAAGTGAGAGCCGATGGAATTGCTCGACGGCGGCGTTGGCCAACACACCGCCTCCTTGTTCGGCCCAGCGCATATTGTGCAGGCGGATCAATTGATCGAGGAAAGTTTGCGGACTGCCGCTTGCCGACAACAGCGCGATCCGGCCGCATCTTGATGCGGCTTGACGCGCCCGACGCAACTGGCGTCTGCGTCTTGCGGGGACGCAGCCTGCAAGCGTTTCGTCGCCGGCGAGGGCGAGCACGGGGCAGGCGGCATGGGCGGTCGGCCAATCCATCTCGGGATGCGTCATCGCAAGGGAGAGGCTGTCCTGCGGCAAGTCCGACAAGATCCATTGCGCCCACCCGATCGAGAGGATCGACTCGGCGACAATGTCGACGACCTCGGCTTCGCTCCCAGGGACAGCCAGAATGTCCAGATAATCGCTGAGCGAAATGCCGACCGGAAGCAGCTTCGAACCGGATATCCCATGCTCGAGGTAGAATGGCGCCAGCCCGACCAGATCGTCGCCACGCCAGACCGCGACCGTCGCCAGTTCACCAGGTGCGAATGCGTGCCACCACGGCACCAGCCAGGCGGGAGATTGAAACGGAGTCGCCGAGGGACTCTGCTGCCACAGTTTCCACCAGTGCGGCGTTAAGGCGTCCAATTGTGTGAGGTCACCGATGATTTCGCTGCGCAGCACAGCTTAGCTCACGGCGTCGCCGCGAAGCGCCGGCGACCAGTGCCAAGCCGTGCCAGCGCTTGATAGGCGTCCATGTAAGACGAGATCATCCGTTCCAGCGAAAACCGCCGTCGCGCTTCAGCCCTGCATGTCTCGGCATCCAAGCTGGGCGCCGCAAGAATGGCTTGGGCCATCTCGTCGACCGTATCGACGAGAAAGCCCGTCCTGCCGTGCTCTATGACATCGGGAAGCGCACCATTTGGAAAGGCGACCACCGGGGTACCGCAGGCGAGGGCCTCCATGGCCACAAGCGAGCTGGTCTCGGCTGCGAGACTCGGAATGACCAGACAGCGCGCCGCATTGAGAATGCGTCGCTTGGCGGTGAAGCCGAGAGGGCCAAGGAAGCGGCGGCGGCCATCGAGGCGAGGTTGGACCTCATCGCGAAAGTACCGCGTATGCGTTTCATAGGGATAGACCTTGCCGCCGATGACCAGTTGCACATCTGCCTGTTTGGCTGCGTCGAGCGCCAGGTGGACGCCCTTTTCCGGACAAACCCGGCTTAGAACAAGGGCAAAGTCGCGCTTCGACTGCAGCAGGGTCAGTGCTTCGATGTCAACGCCGTTCGGAATCGGCGCCGTCAGCCGGGCGTCTGATGGCGCGGTTTTCTGCTGGGTGGGCGAGACCGCATGGAGCCAGAGGTCACCGCGCGTCGGGCGCAATGCCGCGGCCGGATACCAATCCAATGGCAGGTGGAGGGTCACCAAGGTCGGACCATCGTCGGGCAGATAAGCGTCGAAATCTATGCCGTGCAGATGAACCACGTCGATGGGCCATCGGGCACGGGCAGCCGCGATCGCCTCGCGATGGGCCTGTTGCGCGCGGCTCTTCGCCGCCTCGTCGAGTACGCCGTTTTCGGCCGGTATTTCCACAAGCGTGCCGCTCGCGCTGGAGCCTCGGCAGCCAATGACGATAGATCGATGACCGGCCTGAACCAGTGCCCGATCCAGCATCGACAGAACCTGTTCGGCACCGCCGACAGCGTCGGGGCCGACGGGCGCGAGAGGGTAGGCAACATTGAGGACGGTGAGTGTCTCGCCTGGGCGCGTCTCGTTGCCCTGCGCCGTATCTCCACCCGTCAACGGCGTCGCGAAGTCCTGCATCTGATGCATGGGCAGCATGACATTTCACGCGGCCGAGGCCCGCTGCGTGGGGAGCGAGGCGGATGTCATGCCAGGCGCATAGCGGCGGATCATGGTTGAACAGAATTCAGCGAACTCCTCCGGCACCAGGGGCGGGCTGGTGTGGTGGGGCATCATTCCGCGGTGCTGAGGTGTGAAGCAGAAGGTGACCGTCACATCGAAATCGGCGAGTGCTTCCATCTGCCGGTCGAACCAGTCCAGCGCATTCGGCCGAAAACTGTCCGCCCAGGAAAGCCCGGTACGCATATTGGTGACACCCAGCCGCTTCATCCAGGCGACGGCATCGTCCAGCCGCGGGTCTTCGAAATGAAACCACTGCACCAGGCCCATTGCGGGTGTATGGCGCAGGAATTCCTCCAGCGCGGGCTTTGGCGTGCCGTCCTGGCGTAGCAGCCCCATATGGAAATGCCGGTAATAAGAGGAGCCCTCGGCTTCGCGGTGACGCGTCGTTGCTTCCCATTCACGCGGAAGATCGTAGAGGCTGTACCATTGGATGCGTGGCGCATTGCCGAGCAGCAATTCAGCTGTGCGCTTGAGCCCCCAGACTTGGATTTCCTCGGCGCCGAAGGTCGATACGCCGACTTCGCTGACCCAGATGGGAAGATCGGTGACGGTCGCGATCTCGCCGATCTTCTGCGGCCATTCCTGGATCTGCCACAGATTCCAGTCGAGGGGAAAGCCGTGCACGGCGACGGCATCGACATGATCCAACACGCCGAATTCCTTCATGCGGGTGATGAACCCCGGATCTATCGGCGAGATGCCACCGAGCACTTTGGTCAAAGCCGGGTTTTCAGATGCGATTGCGTCCGCCGCCAGGATTGCCATCCTGGCGAAGCGGCTCCAATCGGGATCGAGCTCGGGATCCCAATGCGATTTGTTGTTGGGCTCGTTCCAGATCATCGCGGCTTCAATCATGACGCTGTCCTTTCGAGGGGTAGACGGGACCCCCACTGGCCGCGCCGCCGGCGGCGCGGCAGAAATAGACCTCCTGCTCCGGATGCAGGACGATTTCAAAGCCGGCGCTGCGCAGCATCGCTTCGGTGCAGGCGCGGTTGGGTATCCACCAGTTGGTCGGGTCATCGGCATAGCGGTGCTCGATGAAATGGAGCTTGGGAAATTCCGGCCGGTCGAACAGGTCATGCGTCCAGAAATGATAGTTCTCTTCCATCTCGGGCAGATCTGTGCTGCCGCGCTGCATGGACTGGAAGATCATCAGGTCACCGGCTACGTGCTCACGGATAAGGTCGAGCGCGAGCAAGGGGTGGCGCAGGTGATAAAGCACCCCCATGAACAGCACGACATCGAACGTTTCACCCAGGGCGCCGACGTCGTAGACCGAAAGTTTCTGGAATTCGATCTCGCAATTGGCGATCTCGGCGGCAAAGCGGGCCTGCGCCAGATAGGCCTCATCGAAATCGATGCCGAGGACACGGGCAGCACCTCGCCGTTTCATCTCGATGGAATAGAAACCGGCATTGCAACCAATATCCAACACCGTCTTGCCTGTCAGATCGGCGGGAATGGCCTCGGCGAATTTGCGCCATTTGATCAGCGGATAATTGCCGAGAAAATGGTTGGGAGCGGTTTCGACACCCGCCAGTTCCATGTTGTGGAACCATGGGCCGAGAGCATCGATACGGCGGCGGATTTCGGCATGGGAATGCAGCATGATCAGGCTCCTTCGCCGGGAACGACAGGCACATGCGAACGGGCACCTGGCATAATCGTGGCGGGTTGGTGATGGACGGGTGCGGCGCCGTCCTCGAGCAGCCGCAGGGCCGTGCGATAGCCGTTGAAAGTGCCGACATCGACATAGGCGGACCCGGCCTTGACGCCGGAGGCTTGACCTCCGGCCGCAAGGTAGGCGTTGACCAACGTGCCGATATATTCGTCACGGCATTCCCGTTCACGCCAGAGTGCCGCAAGCTGATGCAGGATCGAGCCCGGCATCTTGAACGCACCCCAAACCCAGTTCGTGGCGGCGTCCTGTTGCTTGACCTGGATTTCGATCACGCGCTCGTGGTCATCGACAACGACGGCGTCGAAGAATTCGGGACGATCCACCGGGAAGAGCAGAAATGAAAGCTGATCGTCAGGCAAATGACAGAAGCCGTCCTCGGGAAACCAGATCGTGTCGGGAAGGCCGACCAGGACGACCTCATCGGACGCGACGAGAGGCGCTGCCCGAAAAATCGCATCGCAAAGTCCAACGGGATTGGGCTGCACCACGAAGAGAGCCGCGGCCTCACCATAGCCGGCAGCGTAATATTCGAGGATGTCGGATTTGCCCGATCCAATGATGAAACAGATCTTGTCGACGCCAGCGTGCACCATCCGCCGCACCAGATACTCGCTCACGGCGCAGGGACGCTCGGTCTGTCCTTCGATCCGGCTGCCGACCGGCAGCAGCTCTTTCGAGAAGCCGAGCGGTTGAATGCGGCTGCCGCGCCCGGCAGCGGGCACAATGCCCAACATCAGACTGCTTCCATCATCGGTTCGCCGGGAGATCTTTGAAAGGCGTCGTTTAGAATCTGGTCCAGCTCCGCCGCGCGCCGGCCAGAAGTGTGTTCGTCGAGAACCCGTTGGCGCGCACGGGTTTTGATAGCATCGAGTTCTCCTGCGGGTAAGGCGAGCGCCGCGACCACGTCATCGGTGTCGTGGGCCAGCAGGATCTCGCTGCCGGGTTCGAAGAAGCTGCTTAGGCCCGGCCATGTGTCGGTTACGATAGGCACTCCACATGCCGCTGCTTCGAACAACCGACCCGAAGGGCACCAGCCCTTTTGCGCCATCGCCTCGCGGGTCACATTCAGTGTCAGACGAGAGGATGAGAAAAACGCCGGGTGATCGGCCGGCGGAAGGTGCCTGACGAAGAAGATGTTGTCGCTCCACGGGAATTCCTGCGGATATTGTGCGCCGCCGATGATGAAGCGCTGGTCCGGCAAGCGCGCAGCTGGGCGCACCAGCAGATTCTCGACGGCCGCCTGGCGATCGGGCGCGTAGGTTCCGAGATAAGAGAGATCGGCCTTGAACTCGGCCCGCGGCGTAGCCGGCCGGTGTTGATCCGGATCGACATGCCCATAGAGCGGCACCACGTGACGCGCGCCCAGAACCGCCTTCAGCGCGTCGATCGCCGGGCCGCCTGTGTAGCTCAGGACGAGGTCGAAATCGGCAAGACCCTCGGGGCCGAAATAGGGTGGACGCTCACCTTGTTCGATGCGGGCAAGCGTGACCGGAGTGTCCAGATCGTAGAAGACCCGCAGTCCGGGCCCTGCCTGCTGCGCCAGCCGCGAGGCGTCCACGGCATCTGGACAATAAGAGGTGACGATAACGACATCCGATCGTTTGATCGTTTGCTCCGCGACCCGGCGGATATCCTCCCAGTCCGGGTAGAGCACGATGTTGCCGCCGTCCAGATGATCAAGATCGCGCGTTCCGGCATAGTAGGGTGTGTCGCGTTCGAAGAAGGTGATGGACCAGCCGCGCCGGGCGAGGGCTCTGATCAGTCCCCTCCATAAGGTGGCATGGCCGTTACCCCATGAAGACGTGACGGTAAGACCGAAAATGACCATCTGCATCCGGCAAATCCTCGTCAGGCAACTTCGTTCAATCGGATCAGCTTCGCCCCCCAGTCGCCCGACACGATCGTGGTGATCGAGGCGGGATCGATGTCGAAGCGAAAGCAGTCGCCGGCCGGCAAGCCAAGGACTTTGCAGACAGCGGCCTTGATTACATCGGCGTGGCTGACCAGGGCGACACACTGATTCTGATGCTGCTCGTGGGCAGCGTTCATCACCGCGACGACGCGCTGTTGGACATCCAGCATGGTTTCGCCGTTTGGTGTCCTGGCCTCCTGCCGCTGGTCGTTCCACGCTCGCCAGCCGGCGTTGCCGCTCAACTCATCGAAGGTCTTTCCCGACCAGTCGCCGAAGTCGATCTCGTCGAGTTCGGCACAGATCGCGATTTCCCCGACGCCGCAGGCGAGCGCGATTGGCAGGGCCGTCTCTCGGGTCCGCTCGCGCGGGCTGCACAAGATCGCTGCAATCGGCTCCCGGGCCATGCGGCAGCCAAGCTGCGTTGCCTGCGTCTTACCAGCATCCCCGAGGCAAACGCCGTCCATACGGCCTGCCAGATAGGAGCCGACATTGTCGTGTGCCGCATGGCGGATCAGAAAGAAGGTCGTCGTCATTCCGCGGCATCGAGCAAAGGCTCGTCCTTGCCTGCGATAAAAGCGAGCGTGCGCTGCCGCGCTTCGGCGTCGGTGAACTGTTCGGGAGGCGACTTCATGAAATAACTGCAGGGACCGGTCAGCGCTCCCGCCATGCCGCGATCGAGCGCCAGCTTGGCGCAGCGTACCGCATCGATCACCACGCCGGCCGAGTTTGGAGAATCCCAGACTTCCAGCTTGAGCTCGGCATTGAGCGGCACGCCGCCGAAAGTCGTGCCTTCCACCCTTATATAGGCCCACTTGCGATCGGTCAGCCACGGTACGTGGTCGCTGGGCCCAACGTGGATATTGCCTGGCTCCAGGGGAACATCGAACTGGCTGGCCACGGACTGTGTCTTCGAGATTTTCTTCGATTCCAGCCGCTCGCGTTCCAGCATGTTGAGAAAATCGGTGTTTCCGCCGAAATTCAGCTGATAGGTGCGGTCGATGCGTACGCCGCGTTCGCGAAAGAGGTTGGCCAGCAGCCGGTGCACGATGGTCGCGCCGACCTGGCTCTTGATATCGTCGCCGACCAGCGGCAGTCCTCGCTGCTCAAAGCGCCGGCGCCATTCCGGGCGTGAGGCGATGAAAACTGGTATGCAATTGACGAAGGCGCAGCCGGCCTCAAGTGCGCATTCGGCATAGAAGCAAGTTGCCTCCTCAGAACCCACCGGCAGGTAGGAAACCAGCACGTCAGCGTTGCTGTCGCGCAGGATCTCGCTGACATTGGCAACCGGCTCCGGAGCTTCTTCAATCTCGTCGCGCAGATATTTGCCGATCCCGTCCAACGTCGGCCCGCGCTCGACGCGAACGCCGGTTGTCAGCGCGTCGGCGAAGCGGAACGTGTTGTTCGGGGCGGCGTAGATCGCTTCCGCGACGTCGCGGCCAACCTTGCTCCTGGCGACATCGAATGCGCAGACAATCTCGATGTCGTCGACATGGTAGCCGCCAAGCTCGGCATGCATCAGCCCAGGGATTGGTTCGTTGCTTTTCGCGTTACGATAAAACGAGAGGCCCTGCACCAGGGAGGATGCGCAGTTGCCGACCCCAACGATACCAACACGAACCTTTTTCGATCCCACGAAACCGCCACCCTATGTTGTTCAAAGGTAAGTTCCTGGCGCCGAACCATCAGCGTGCCGGAATGTTCCTCCGCCCATCGAAAAATTGCGCGAGACTGCATGGATCGAAGCTGCATTCGATGCGTTGCCGCACGGCAACATTGGAAAACCGATCGATGATCGTCTACGGCGACCACAGGCAGACCGAGAGCGCAGAGCAGCTTCGGGAAGCAGCAAACGAAATGGCCGAAAGCCTGGATCGGATGTCTCATGGCGTCCAACGCCATGCTGCATTGGTCGGACTATTCATCAGCGTGTCGGAGCTGGTTCAGGCGCTTGCCGATGTCGATTTCCAAACCAGCGGCATCGACATCTTTTCGCCGCGACAACAGCAAGGCGCCAAGTTGTTGGTCGGACTTGCGGCAGAGGTGGCGAAGTCGTGGCAAAGCGGTTTCGGCGTCGGCGGTGGCATCGATCCGGGACTTCTCAAACAGCTGGCCGGGCTCGACTGCAAGGCCGAGGTTGTGACCGGCTCTGCCGAGGGTTATGCGCACTATGCGCTTTATCCCGAAAGCTATTTGGACGCGGCGCAGAAGTCGGGTCTCGATGCGAACACATGTGTGATCGGCGTCCGCAGCATCGGCCTCGGGCTGGCAGCTATGGTGGCGGCCTCGATTGGTGCGCCGGCACCATTCAGCGTTCGCCCGATCGGCCATCCCTTCCGCAGGTATATCAACGCCGATCCGCAGTCGATCGCCACCTGGATGAACAATCCATCGGCGCGTTTCGCCGTTGTCGACGAGGGTCCTGGCCTGTCCGGCAGTTCGATGCATGCCGTTATCGTGTGGCTGCGTGAACTGGGTATCGATACGGACCGCATTCACCTGTTTCCCAGCCATTCAGGCGGCCCGGGCATCGAAGCGTCGCGGGAGGCTCGGGAGACATGGTCGCGCTGTCCGAAGCATGTGGCGACGGCGTTTGAATGCACCTTCTCCGAAAGCTCGAAAATTCCCACGTTGCGCGATTGGGTGGCCGAGGCGGTCGGCAGGCCGGAATTAGGCCTGACCGAGCTATCTGGCGGCGAGTGGCGGGCCGCCCACTACGCCGACGAAGGGCGCTGGCCGCCGAGCCCTCGCGGTACCGAGCGGCGTAAATTCCTGGCGTCCGCCGGGCGTGACCGCTGGCTCGTCAAATTCGCGGGCCTCGGCGAAACCGGACGGCGCAAGAAACGAACCGCGACGATGTTGCATGAAGCCGAGTTCGGATCGCAAGTTGTCGCGCTTTGCCATGGCTTTCTGGTTGAACGGTGGATTGACGGCACCACGATGGATCAGGCGCCGCTACCCAGGGAAAGACTGATCGCGGAGTTCACAAATTACCTGGCCTGGCGTGCGCTCAATCTTCGAACTTGCGAACCGGGTGCATCATTGCTTGCACTCGCAGAGATGGCTGTTTCCAATACGTCGGAAGCCCTGGGCGAAAAACGCGCGGCAGCCTTGCGCGGTTGGCTCTCGAAACAGGCCCCCGCGAGCGAGCTGCAGCACGTTGAAATCGATGGAAAGCTCCAACCATGGGAGTTTCTCGTTCGTGCCGACGGCAGGGTGCTCAAGACAGATGCTGTCGACCATTGCCGGGCACACGATTTGATCGGCTGCCAGCCAATAGAGTGGGACATTGCCGGCGCCCGTGTCGAGTACGGGCTATCCGACAGCGATGTGAGGACCCTGGTCCAAGGAATGAAGCTTGCCATCGACAACGGCCACATCGGCTTTTTCGAACCGTGCTATTTGGCATTCCAGCTCGGGCTCTGGAGCACGGCTGCGCAATCCGAAAATGGCCGGGAAAAAGCAAGGCTGGCCGCGACGGCAGACCGATATAGGATGCGACTGATACGGTTCCTGGACGAATGCCTGATATGATCGTTCCGATCAATCCAGTCTTCGCAACATGTCTGCTTCCTGCTCGAGAATAGTGGCCACTTCCTCGCGCTGCAGATGCGTCATCATCAAGCTGACGCAGCACTCGAGATAGGTGATCGAGGCGCGCCGCAGATAGGCAGCCGTCTCGCGTTCGGCCATCTGGTCGATATCCCTCGCGGGTCGCTTGGGTTGCATGAGGATGATCCTCCGTATCGGGTCCTCCCGCCAAACCACAAGCTTGGGCGGATGTTCCGCGCGATCTCGGGAAAGATTCGGCGGCCGTCTCGCATCACGCCGGAAGGTTCTGCAACCCGCCGGATGCCGGCCTCGCTCTTTTGGCAAAGCCTGTCATCTGATCGCCGATGCGACTGCCTTCGAGCGCCGCGAAATAATCGATCGTCAGCTTGAGCCCTTCGTTGAGGGGCACCTTCGGTGTCCAGCCGAGCAGCGCTTTTGCACGCGAAATATCGGGCTGCCTGCGCCGAGGATCGTCTTGCGGCAGCGGCAGAAATCTCAAATCCGATTTGGTGCCGGTCATCGCCTTCACCAGCGCCGCCAGTCGCACGATGGTGAATTCTCCGGGATTGCCCAGATTGACCGGCTTGCCCGGATTGGGGTCGATGTCCATCAGTCGCCTCAATCCATCGATCTGATCGGAGACATAGCAGAAGGACCGCGTTTGCAAGCCGTCGCCGAAGATCGTCAGAGGACGTTTTTCTAACGCCTGCATGATCAGGTTTGAGACGATGCGGCCATCCGCCGGATCCATTCTCGGACCGTAGGTGTTGAAGATGCGCGCGACGCGCACGTCGGCTTTGCCGGCTCTAAGATAGTCGAAGCAAAGCGTTTCGGCAGTGCGCTTGCCCTCGTCGTAGCAGGCGCGCGGGCCTGTGCAGTTCACATGGCCAACATAGTCCTCCCTCTGGGGATGTTGCTCCGGATCGCCATACACTTCGCTCGTCGAGGCCTGTAGCAGCCGCGCGTCATATCGGACAGCGAGTTCGAGCAGGTTGAGCGTGCCGATCACGCAGGTTCGCGTGGTGTGTATCGGGTCGGCCTGGTAACGCGGCGGCGAGGCAGCGCATGCCAGGTTGTAGATGCGATCCACGGGCTCGCCGAGATCCAATGGCCGGCAGATGTCCTGCTCGATCAATCGGAAACCCGGCTGGTCCATGATCGAGATGATGTTTTCCATGCGCCCAGTCAGGAAATTGTCGGCGCAGATCACGCGCCAGCCGTCGCGGAGCAATGCTTCGCAAAGATGCGAACCGAGGAATCCCGCACCGCCGGCGACAAGCACTGCCTTTGCCCTTTGCGCGTTTCTTTTTTGTCGCATCGTCGTTTTCTCCTGTATGCCGGTCATGCTGCGCTTCCGATGTCGAAATCGAGGGCCGCCGCCCTTGGCTGTGTCAACGCCGTCACGAATTCGCGGGCCCTGGCCGCACCGGTGTGGGATGCGAGGACGCGTTCGCGGGCCCGGCCGGCCATGGCGAGACGTGTGCGCTCGGACTCGCCGAAGAGGATCTCGATGACATCGTCCGTTTCCCCGGCGGTGTGGATCGCCGATGCGGGAAAGAAGCTGTCGAGCCCTGGCCAGCGATCGCTGATGATGGGCGTGCCACAAGCAGCCGCTTCGAACAGGCGCACACTGGGCGACCATCCGGCAGCGATCATGGAACTGCGTGTGACGTTCAGCGTGTAACGCTGACGGCTGTAGAACGCGGCATGATCGGCCGGCGGCAAATGTTCGATGCGTTCGACATTGTCCGGCCAGATGATGTCGGATGGGTATTGCGAGCCGGCTACGACGAAACGGCGGTCCGGCATATGCCGTGCTGGTTCGAGCAGCAGCGCGTTCAGCGTTGCCTGCCGGTCGGCACTGTAGGTGCCGAGATAGCCGAGATCCCAGCGGATCGGATCGCCGGTCCGGTGGTGCCGTTCCGGGTCGACCGAGCAGTAGAGCGGTTCGGCGCGGCGCGCGCCGAACTCCTCCACCAGACGGCCAAGCATCGGCCCGCCGGTGAACGAGAAGTAGACATCAAAATACGGAATCTGCCGCCAGCTCAGGTAATCGCAATCATCGGCTGAAAGCTGCGCCACGGTTACCGGCGTGTCGATGTCGTAGAAGCAGAAGCGCCCTTTGCAAAATGAAGCGACGATGTCGATGACCACGCGTCCTTCCGGCACGAAGGAGCCCATGACGACAATGTCGGCCTGCTCCAGGCACCGGGCGTAGTCGCGTTGCAACTCCGCAGTGGTTTCGTAGTAGCGCAAGGCGCAGAAATCCGGATCTCGTAGATCGCGGTGGTTGGCGTACCACGGCACGTCTCGCTCCAGAAAGGTCACGCGGTGGCCGAGTTCGTGCAGACCTTTCAGCAGGCCTCGAAACGTCGTGGCGTGGCCGTTTCCCCAGGACGAGGACAGCGACAGGCCGAGAAAGACGATGTCCAATTGCTTGGTCATTCCGCTGCCTCCACGGTCCCCTGCTCGAAATGACGTTTGAAGACGGCATCGGCCACGTCCGCCCGCAGCGCGTAGGTATGGTCGGCCAGCACGCGGCAAAGTGCGGCCTGGCCGATTGCCTTCGCCCGACTGGAGGTCAGCGAGCGCATGATCTCGGCGACATCGCCGCCGTCCCGTGCCACCAGGATCTCCTCGTCTGGTTTCAGGAACAGTTCCACGCCCAGCCATGCGTCGGTGATGAGGCAGGCACCGGCGCCGGCCGCCTCGAAGACACGCGTGGCCGGTGAAAAACCGTTTACGGCCATGCTGTCGCGACTGATGTTCAGCACGGCCTTGGGAGTGACGTTGAAGGCATTATGATCGCGGGTGCCAACGTGACCGAGCCAGCCGACATTGGCGGGAAGCGGCTTGTCCCCCCAGCCCGATCCGCCGAGCAGAAAGCGCTGTTTCGGCAGCTGGCTTGCGGGATCGAGGAAGAATGCTTCGACACGCGCCTCACGATCCGGCAGCCGGTTGCCGAGGAACGCCAGATCGCAAGCGAAACGCGCATTGCTGGCGACCGGGTGATGCGTTTGGGGATCGAGCGCATTGTAAATCGGCACGCATTCGTTCGCCCCCATGGCACGGTAGGCCCAGACGACGGGGTCGCCGCCGCCATAGGTCAGCACAAGGTCGATTTCTTGCAGGGCGCCATGGAGCGGATGGTCCGGTTCGTCGCGCAGCTGGGCAAGGGTTGCCGGAGCGTCCACGTCCCAGAATACCACCAGCGCGTCGCTGCGGGCATGGTCGAGAACGGCGCGCAGCAGCGCCTCGTCCTCGAAACCGACGCCACTCGCCTTGACGACGATGTCGGCGCTGGCGGCGCGTGCCGCGACCTGCATCAACGCGTGCTGGGTCGCTTCATAAACGACCACAGTGCACCAGTCAGGGGCCTCGATGTCGCGGTTCTTCTGCCGGTCGTAGACGTCGGGCTCATAGAAGGTGATTTCGTAGCCCAATTGGGCAAGCGCCTTCAGCAAGCCGCGATAGTAGGTCGCGGCACCGTTCCAGTAGGACGACAAGAGGCTCGATCCATAGAATGCCATCTTCATGCGGCGGCTTCCTTTGCGGTGGTCTTGTTGATGGTATGTTCGGTTGTGCATTCCATGAGCACGCCGAACAACTCGTCGACGCGGTGCTGGCAGGTGTGCCGCGAGCGGATGGTCTCGAGACCCGAAGTCACCAGGGAAGCCGCGAAATCCGCATCGGCCAACACCGCCCGCAGGTGCTGCCGCATTTGCGAGCCATTGTGGGCGAACAGGAAGTCGACGCCGGGCCTGAACAGCTGCTCGACATCGGACCATGGTGCTGAAATCAGCGGAATGCCGCAGGCGAGTGCCTCGAACATGCGGATCGTCGGAATTCCAGGCAAACCCTCACGATAGGGGCGCCGCGGGATGTGGACGGTGACACGATGCGCGGCGAACGCCTTCGGCACGTCGGCATTGGCGATCCATCCGTCATAGCGCAGTCCGGCGGTGGCCAGATCCGCAAGTGCGGGCTTGGGGTAGCGTACGCCGTGCACGGTGGCATCGAGACCGAGATCGTGTACCGGCTCGATTAGAAACTCTTTGAGTTCGGCGGTCCTCTCATCGTCGCCCCAGTTTCCAAT
>NZ_RZTF01000089.1:13087-18921 GCF_004023175.1 Mesorhizobium sp. M7A.F.Ca.MR.362.00.0.0 | reverse complement strand
ATCCTGTCTGGCCTCACCGTCTCCAACGTCATCGGCGTGCCGGCCGGCACCGCTATCGGCAACATCTGGGGCTGGCGCGCCACCTTCTGGGTGATGTGCGCGCTCGGCGTGGCGGCGACGCTTGCCATGGCAGCCCTGTTGCCGCGCACCACCGGCTCATCGGCCAGGCCCGCCGGTTTCGCCCGCGAGGTCCGTGTGCTGGCCCGCCAGCAGGTCTGGACTTCGCTGATCCTGATGCTGATGCTGATGATCGGCCAGTTCGGCCTGTTCACCTACATCACCCCGACACTGCTGGAGGTCACCGGGCTCGACGAGAACCTGGTGCCGTGGGTGCTGCTGCTCAACGGCGTCGGCGCCACGCTCGGCGTCTTCCTCGGCGGCAAACTGTCCGACTGGAAGCTGATGCCGTCATTGATCACCATGCTGGCCCTGCAGGCGGTGACGCTGGCCGTCATCTACGCCGTCAGCCCCTATCCCCTGCCGATGGTTGTGGCGATCGTCGTCTGGGGCGGCCTCAACTTCGCCATCGGCACACCGATCCAGACCCGCATCCTGGCCTGGACGGCGGACGCCTCGAACCTCGCCTCGTCGCTCATTCCGTCCGGCTTCAATGTCGGCATCGCGCTGGCCGCGTCGTTGGGCGCCGCGATGCTGAACAGCGGCTATGGCTACCGCAGCCTGCCGCTGCTGGGCGCCATAGCCATGCTGGTCGCCGTCGCGGTGGCGCTGGCATCCTATGTCTGGGAAGGGCGCAGCCACGCCACGCCGCCGCTGACGGCTCCGGCGGAATAGACCACTTCACCCGCGCCAGCGCAGCAGGCGCATGGCGTTGGCGGTGACCAGCACCGTGGCGCCGGTATCGGCCAGGATCGCCGGCCACAGGCCGGTGATGCCCAAAATGGTGGTGACCAGGAACACCGCCTTCAGCCCGAGCGCAACGCTGATGTTCTGGCCGATATTGGCCATCACCGCCCGCGACAGTCTTACCATGCGCGCGACATCCATGACGCGGCCATGCAGGATCGCCGCGTCCGCCGTCTCCAGCGCCACATCGGTGCCGCCGCCCATGGCGATTCCGATGTCGGCGGCGGCGATCGCCGGTGCGTCGTTGATGCCATCGCCGACCTTGGCGACCTTCAGCCCTTCGCGCTGCAATTCACCGATGATGCGCTGCTTGTCCTGAGGCAACAGCTCCGCCCGAGCCTCGATGCCGAGCGAAGCGGCGATGGCTTGCGCCGTGCGGCGATTGTCGCCGGTCAGCATGATCGTGCGGATGCCTTCGGCCTTGAGCGCCGCAATGCCGGCCGCCGCATCCGGTCGCGGCTCGTCGCGCATGGCGATCAGCCCTGCCACCACGCCGTCGGCGACCAGCACTGACACGGTCTTGCCCTGCCCGTTGAGGCTGTCGACCGCAAGGCGCTGCGCTTGCGTCATGTCGGCGCGTTCGCCCGCCGCCGGGCCGGAGCCGAGGAAAACAGCGACGCCACCGACGCTGCCCTCGACACCTTTGCCCGAGATCGCCTTCGCCGCCAAAGCCGGCGGCACCGGCGCACCATCGGCCTTGGCCCTGTCGAGGATCGCCATGGCCAGCGGATGGCTGGAACCCTGCTCGAGCGCTGCCGCCAGCGCCAGCACGGTGCGTTCATCGCGGCCATAGACCATGATGTCGGTCACCACGGGCCTGCCCGCGGTCAGCGTGCCGGTCTTGTCGAAGGCCACCGCCGTGACCCGGCGAAAGCCTTCCAGCACCGCACCACCTTTCATCAACAGGCCACGCCGCGCGCCGGTCGCAAGGCCAGCGGCGATTGCTGCCGGCGTCGAGATGACGAGCGCGCAGGGGCAACCGATCAGCAGGATCGCCAAGCCCTTGTAGATCCATTCGTTCCAGTCGCCACCGGCAAGCAGCGGCGGCAACAGCGCAACCAGCGCGCCGACCGCCAGCACCGCCGGGGTGTAGGTGCGCGAGAAGCGGTCGATGAAGCGTTCGGTCGGCGCCTTGGCTTCCTGCGCCTCCTCCACAAGCCGCACGATTCGGGCGATGGTGTTGTCAGACGCGGCAGCCGTCACGCGAACCCTGAGCACGCCGTCTGTGCTGATCGTGCCGGCAAAGACGGCGTCCGCAACGCCCTTGCGCTTGGGCGTGCTCTCGCCAGTCACCGGCGCCTCGTCGATTTCGCTCGCGCCCTCGATGATCTCGCCATCGGCCGGGATGCGGTCGCCCGGCCGCACCAGGATGATGTCGCCGACGCCGAGCCGTTCGGCAGGAACTTCCGATGTGCCGCTCGCGCGCTCGACCAAGGCCGTCTTCGGCACCAGGTCCGCAAGTCCCTGGATGCTCGCCCGCGCCCGGCCGGCTGCGACACCTTCCAGAAGTTCACCGATCAGGAACAGCACCACCACGGCGGCTGCCTCTTCCGTGGCGCCGATCATCACGGCGCCTATCGCCGCGATAGTCATCAGCATCTCGATCGAGAACGGCGTGCCGGCCAATGCCGCCATCAGCGCGCGCCGCGCAATCGGCGCCAGGCCGACCAGCAGGGCGGCAAGGAAGACCCAGCGCTCCGCCACTGGGAACAGATGGCCGATGCCATAGGCGGCGAGAAGCGCTGCCGCGCAGGCCAGCGTCAACACCGCCCGGCGGGAACGCCACCACGCCTGCCCCGGCTCGGCATGGCCATGATCGTGGCCTTCATGGTCATTGGGGACGTGATCGGCGTGCGCCCTGTCTGAGATCGGCGATACCTGCGCCTCGGCCTTGACGATGCCATAGCCGAGCCTTGCCACCTGTTGCAGCACCTTGTCTTCCGGCAGCGCGCCGCCGTGGCTGACCGTCATGCTGGCGCCGGTCACCGAAACCGAGACATCGGCGACGCCGTCGAGGCGACGCACCGCCGTATCGATCTTGGCCGCGCAGGAGGCGCAGTCCATGCCGCCGATCTTGAACCGTGTCTGCCTGATTGTTTCCTGCTTGAGGAGCGTCGTCATCACATCACCTGCCTGTCTTGCCCGCGCGGCGTCGCCGTATGGTCTTGAATGCTGATGTCAGGCATTGTAATTGCTCTAGTGACTAGAGCTTCAAGAGGCAAATTCATGTTTTCCATCGGTGATCTCTCGCGCCGCACCGGGGTCAAGGTGCCGACCATCCGCTATTACGAGCAGATGGGCCTTGTTGCCGCACCCGAGCGTTCGGAAGGCAACCAGCGCCGCTATTCCAGGCAGGAGCTGGAGCGGTTGGCCTTCATCCGCCACGCCCGCGACCTCGGCTTCGCCGTCGACGACATCCGCTCGCTGATCGAATTGAGCAGCCACCCCGAGCAGCCCTGCGGCCACGCCGACCGGATCGCCGAAGAACAATTGATCTCGGTGCGGGAGAAGATCACTCAGCTGAAGCGGCTTGAAGCCGAACTCGAGCGCATCGCTTCTTGCTGCGACGGCAAGACGGTCGGCGACTGCTACGTCATCCGCGCGCTGTCCGACCACGCGCTGTGCGCTGACGAACATGGGTGAGGCAAGGAGCGACGCGGCGCAGCCTTATGGGTTCCGTGCAGTGACCTTAGAGAGTCGCAGCGCTGCAGAACCACCGGCACTGGGCGACGTAAAACGAGCATATTTCTGCTTTGACTTTTCGCAGACATGCTAACGTTAAAGTGGTTGATCCAGTACAATCACTGACGGCAAAATGTATAAAATCGGAGGCCAACCACGCGATGGACAATTTGCTTCATTTTCTTGGGGACATATTGGGAAACGCGATATCGGGCAACCCCTCGAAGTCGAAGCTGATGCGGTGGGTGGAACGCATTTTCATCGCGCTCGTGGTGATGCTCATCGCCATGGTATTGTATCGGATTTACTCGATGTGATGGCCGCTATTGGCGGACGGACTCCGATGACGGCGCATGTGCAGACCTACAATTACTAATGCTGCAGAACTAACCACCCCTCCGGCCGCGGCGCCCCGCGCCCCTACAACTCGATCCTGAACCGCAAACTTTCCGCCCCGCCGTAGGCAGCATCCTCGAAGAAGCGTTCGACGAGCTTGCCGCCATTGGCCAGTATCACCTTGTGCGAGGCCGGATTGCCCGGCTTGGCGGTGATCTCGACGTGAGCCAGGCCGACCGCCCTCGCCTCGTCCAGCATCAGCCGCAGCGCCTCGGTGGCGTAGCCGCGTCGCCGCTTCCATGGCATCACCGCATAGCCGATATGGCCGAGCACATGCGGCGGCAGAGCGGCCGTGCCAGGTTGCCAGCGGAAGCCGATCGAGCCCGACGCCTCGCCGTCCCAGATCCAGCGGCGGAAGCCCGGCAGGCGCGGCACTTGCTTGCCGCCGGGCAAGGTGATCGGATCACCCTTGGCCTGGGGATCATCGAGGTCGGCGAGAAAGGCCACTGGATCCTTTTCGATTGCCGCAAGCTGCTCGCGCGTCGCTTCTTCGAGCCGCACATTGTCCGGCGACCAGCCGCGCTCGAGCGCCGCCTTGTAGGACGGCAGATGTTCAAGCGCGGGTTTGACGATTTCGACCATATTCCACCGGTGGGAGACGCTACGCCGGTAAAATAGCATCCTTGCCCGGGAAGGCACGGTCCACGAAAGCGCGGCCTCTTACGACAAGGGCCGCGTTCCCATCGCTGGAAACGCGGCCCCGATCTCATGTCCTTGGGAGGATTGGCACTCCGGCGCGGCTGCGCCGGAGTGCCTTATGCGAGTTCAGGCAATGTCGAAGCGGTCGGCGTTCATCACCTTGGTCCACGCAGCGACGAAATCCCTGGTGAATTTCGCCTTGGCGTCCGCCGACCCGTAGACCTCGGCAAGCGCGCGGAGCTGGGCGTGCGAGCCGAAGATCAGGTCGGCACGGGTGCCGGTCCACTTGACCGCCTTGGTCTTGCGGTCACGCGCCTCGTAGACTTCGTCGGAGCCGGCCGCCGGATCCCAGACCGTGTTCATGCTGAGCAGATTGACGAAGAAGTCGTTGGTCAACGTACCCGGCCGGTCGGTGAGCACGCCGTGCTTCGACTTGGCCGTGTTGGCGCCGAGCACGCGCAGACCGCCGACCAGAACCGTCATCTCGGGCGCGGTCAGCGACAGCAATTGCGCCCGGTCGACCAGCATGGCCTCGACCGACATCGGCTGCTTGCCCCTGACATAGTTGCGGAAGCCGTCGACTTTCGGCTCGAGCGCGGCAAAGGAATGGACATCGGTCTGTTCCTGTGAAGCATCCATGCGGCCCGGCGTGAACGGCACCTTGGTTTCGTGGCCGCCGTCCTTCGCCGCCTTCTCGACCGCAGCGACACCGCCGAGCACGATGAGATCGGCCAGCGAGATCTTTTTCCCGCCGGTCTGTGCCGCGTTGAACTCCTTCTGGATGGCTTCCAGCTTCGCCAGCACCTTCGACAGTTCCGCCGGCTGGTTGACGTCCCAATCCTTCTGCGGTGCCAGTCGGATACGTGCCCCGTTGGCACCTCCGCGCTTGTCGGAATTGCGGAACGTCGAGGCCGAGGCCCAGGCAGTCGAGACCAGTTCGGAGACCGACAGGCCCGATGCCAGGATCTTCGCCTTCAGCGACGCAATGTCCTGCTCGCCGACCAGTTCATGGTCGACCGCCGGGATCGGATCCTGCCAGATCAGCTCTTCCTTCGGCACGAGCGGACCGAGATAACGAACGACCGGACCCATGTCGCGATGGGTCAGCTTGTACCAGGCCCGGGCGAACGCGTCGGCGAAATGGTCCGGATGCTCATGGAAGCGCCTCGAAATCTTCTCGTAGGCCGGATCGACCCGCAGTGCGAGATCGGTGGTCAGCATGGCAGGCGCGCGGCGCTTGGACGGATCGTGGG
>NZ_RZTF01000089.1:0-13077 GCF_004023175.1 Mesorhizobium sp. M7A.F.Ca.MR.362.00.0.0 | reverse complement strand
GCACGATCCCGGCACCGGCGCCGCCCTTGGGCGTCCACTGATGCGCTCCCGCCGGGCTCGTGGTCAGCTCCCATTCGAAGTTGAACAGATTGTCGAAGAAGTTGTTGCTCCACTTGGTCGGCGTCGTGGTCCAGGTCACCTCGAGGCCCGAGGTGATGGCGTCGCCTGCAATGCCGGAGGCGTGCTTGCTCGACCAGCCGAGGCCCTGCGCCTCGATGCCGGCGCCTTCCGGCTCCGCACCCACCAGCGAGGCATCGCCGGCGCCGTGCGTCTTGCCGAAGGTGTGACCGCCAGCGATCAGCGCCACGGTCTCCTCGTCGTTCATGGCCATGCGCGCGAAGGTCTCGCGGATGTCGCGTGCCGAGGCCAGCGGATCCGGTCTGCCGTTCGGCCCTTCCGGATTGACGTAGATCAATCCCATCTGGACGGCGCCGAGATGGCCCTGGAGTTCGCGGTCGCCGGAGTAGCGCTTGTCGTCGAGCCACTTGGTTTCCGAACCCCAATCGACGTCCTGTTCGGGTTCCCAGACGTCGGCGCGGCCGCCGGCGAAACCGAAGGTCTTGAAGCCCATCGATTCCAGCGCGACGTTGCCGGTGAGGATCAGCAGGTCGGCCCAGGAGATCTTGCGGCCATATTTCTGCTTGACCGGCCACAGCAGCCGGCGCGCCTTGTCGAGATTGGCATTGTCCGGCCAACTGTTGAGCGGAGCAAAACGCTGCTGGCCGGCCCCGGCGCCGCCACGGCCATCGCCGATGCGGTAGGTGC
The DNA here is from genome assembly GCF_004023175.1 of Mesorhizobium sp. M7A.F.Ca.MR.362.00.0.0. NCBI lineage: Bacteria > Pseudomonadati > Pseudomonadota > Alphaproteobacteria > Hyphomicrobiales > Phyllobacteriaceae > Mesorhizobium > Mesorhizobium sp. M7A.F.Ca.MR.362.00.0.0. The sequence continues at coordinate 12,312 of NZ_RZTF01000089.1, read as the reverse complement.
CGGCACTGTGCCAGGCCATGCGGATGAACAGCGGCCCGTAATGGCCGAAGTCGGCCGGCCACCACTCCTGCGAATCCGTCATCACCTGGTGCAGGTCCTTGATCACCGCATCGAGATCGAGCGACTTGAATTCCTCGGCATAGTCGAACTCTTCGCCCATCGGATCCGAAAGGTTCGATTGCTGATGGAGAACGCCGAGATCGAGTTGGTTGGGCCACCAGTCACGGTTGCTCCTGCTGGAGGATCCGTGCGCAACGGGGCATTTGCCGGCGCTGGGATCATCGGTCTGTGCGTCCATGTTCTTCTCCGATCGTGGCTGTGTTGAGCTGTTCAACTGCTGCGTGAACAGGGACGTTGGATGTCCCTCGAGGCGGTCCGTTTCATGGCTGGCGCGATGACCATATGCCCGATACGCGACCGAATATGTTGGATGTCCTATTGCTGCGGGCATGCGCCTCACCAGGCGGTCCCGGCTGCTCCTCATCTTCGTTGCGACTCCTATAGCAAAGCCGCTTCATTAATTTAAGTTGGATTTCCTGATTACAGCGATAAGATGACATTATGACAAACCTGACGCTGAAGCAGTTGCGTTATTTCGAGGCGCTGGCGCGGCACAATCATTTCGGCCGTGCCGCCGATGCCTGCGCGATCTCGCAGCCCGCGATCTCGGTGCAGATCCGGGAGTTGGAGGAAACGCTTGGCACGGAGCTTTTCCAAAGAGGGCCACGCCAGGTCCGGCTGACCAATTTCGGCGAGGAATTCGCCTTGCGCGTTCGCGACATCCTGCGCTCGGTGGATGAGCTGACAGATCTGGCCCGCGCCTCGCGCGACCGGCTGGTGGGACGGTTGCGCATCGGGGTGATCCCGACGATCGCACCCTACCTTTTGCCTGCCATCATCGGCAACCTCGCCCGCATGCATGACGGGCTCGATATCCACGTGCGCGAAACGCAGACGCAGAAGCTGATCCAGGAACTGGCCGACGGCCGGCTCGACGCGGCCATCGTCGCCTTGCCGGTATCGGAAGCGTCGCTGACGGAAATCGTGCTGTTTGCCGAGAACTTCGTGCTGGTCCGGCCCGGCGAGGATGAGGGAAAGCCGGTGCCCAACCGCGAAATGCTGCGCGAGATGCGGCTGCTCCTGCTCGAGGAAGGCCATTGTTTTCGCGACCAGGCGCTGTCGTTCTGCAACATGCATTCGGTGCGCCCAAGGGAGTTGCTGGACGGCAGCTCGCTGTCGACCCTGGTGCAGATGGTCGGCGCCGGCGTCGGCGTCACCTTGATCCCCGAAATGGCCGTGCCGGTGGAGACGCGCTCGGCGGCGGTCTCTATCGCCCATTTCGCCAACCCCCAACCGTCGCGGACGATCGGCATGATCTGGCGCAAGACAAGCCCGATCGCCAAACAGCTGCTGCTTATATCCGAAGTGGTTCGCCAGGCGGCCGAAGCATTGCGCGCGCAGCACAGTTCGACATCGGTTGCGCAGCCTCTGAAGCTGCCGGCAGCGGCCCAATGAAGGCTGGCTGACCGGATCGTCAGCCTGCCGCCTGGAACCGGATTTCGCCCTTGTTCAGGAAGCAGGTCTTGTCGAACAGCGACAGGTCCAGAGGGTTCGGTAACCGCACATCGCCGATATCGGGACATGGCTTCTTCGCCGGATCGTATGACCGATCGATCTGCGAGATGAAGACGAGGATCAATCCCCTGTCGCGAGCAAAGGCCTTCAGCGTGCGAACCTGCGCCATCAGCTCCGGGTTTTCCCGCTTCTGATCGAGCAGTTGCAGATAATCGATCACCACCAGCGTGCCGCGCGGCGCCGAACCCAATGCCTTGACGATGTAGGCGGCACTGATGGCGTCGGAATTATCGAATGTGAACTGGTCGTTGAACTGCACCGGCTCCGCCCCGATGGCGCGAAACCGGTCCAGCACATCCCTTTGCGTATACTCCAGCGTGAAGAACACACCGCGATGGCCTGATTTCATGGCTTCGACCGCGAGTTCGAGGCTCATCAGCGTCTTGCCGTGTCCGGGTCGGGCACCGACCAGAACCAGGTCGCCGGGCGCAAGTTGCGCAAACAGCATGCCGGCGGGCGCCGCCTCGGCTGCCTTGGCGGCAAGCAGGCTCCAGCTGGTGAAACCTTCCTGTGCTGCAACACGGTCGAGCGCTTCGTGCAGCGCAATCTTGCCCTCGCGAGACAAAAGCCTGGCTTGACGCTTGAGATGGTAGATGGGCGCGGACAGCTTCATCGCAAAACCTCCTGGTGCGAGCCGTTTTTGCAACCCCTCCTTATGCCAAGTGCTCGAACAGTCGGTTCGGTGATTGGATAGCGCCCCGCATGAACGATGCTTTCCCGGCGGAGGGAGGTGGCGTGGGCCGCGCCAGAATCAGATGATAGCTCAATCCCTGCGGATCGAAAATCGCGTACTGACGCTTGGTAGCCAAGCACGTAGGGCGGCTCTGGATGTATGAGGCTGTTGGCGTGACGCCCTGAGCTGGCTAGAGTGCTCTCTATACGGGGACATCCTATGGTAGGTTACTTCGGTACGGAGATGCAGCAGCACCTGCAGGCACAGGCCGAGGCAAGCGCCGACTTCATCAATGCGACGCCCGGCGCGTGCCAGAACGGACGCATGATGGGCTGCGATGACCCAGACCGGCTCGGGTGGAAGATGATCGACGCGTTTCTGAGCCGTGATCGGGCCTGCGGCTTTCGCCTCATTCCAAGCGAGAAAGTGGATGAGATCAGGTCTCGCCTGTCTGAGCGAGATTGTCGTTTCGACACATGGAATGTCTTCCTCGCTGACCGCGTGACCGCTCTTGCTGCTTCCGAAGCTATCCTTTCCCGACCGCTGCCCGATGGCCTGGCCGAACTGGAACAACCGGACGATCCAGAAGGTGAGCCTATGAAGCACCTCCAGGCGCTTATGGCGGCGGCCGGGATTGTTCCATTCTCCGGCTCGCTGCTGCTCGGAGCTTGCGGGCCGGCAACCACCGTCGCTATCGGAGACGAAAAAGGAACCGTCGTGGCCGCCGCACACGGCTATCTGCCGCACAATGTGTACAGTTGTTATCACCGCTATGCCTGGGGCGGACTTGTTGCGGTAGCAGAAGAGCAGCGAGGCAAGGGGCTTGGCAGCTACATCAACGCCCGCATCATCGTCAGCGTGTTCCGCGATCTCGGTGCGACGCACATCTACGAACTTGTTTCGGCGACGAATATTCCCTCCCGGCGAATGGTCGAGACCTGCGGACTTCGCCCCGAGCCAGCGCTCGTGTGCGGGGCGGCAACGCCGAACGGAAGCGCACGCTACACCCGGTAATCTGAATCTGGCCATACGGTGCCGATACCAAGCGTCAGCCATTCACCACCGGGGTGCCCAACTTGGTGTGGAGGCCGGTATGTATCTATTTATTTTTTCGGCCCTTGCGGGCTTTATTTTGTGCTCGGTCGGACTGGCTATGCTCATAAGAATACGAGGAGAGAAAGCAGACCACGGTATTCCACGTTCGTCGTATTGGTTTGCTGCGGCGGCGGCCGTCGTGTTCGTCGGCGCCGTTCCTTTTTTTCGATGTAAATTCACTCTCTGTTGGCACCCCGAGTTCGGCTTCGGGTCGAAAGCAGCCCCATATGTGCCGCCTTCCTTTTGGGTGCGCTAAACAAGATGTGTTTCGCCTGATAATGCGAGACCCTCTACGGTCGATTCCTGGTGGCAACATCACAAAACGCTTCGACAAGGAGAATTGATCCGGTGCGGTTGAGATCTGTTTCTCTGGGTGTCGTCGCCAGCCTTCTCGTCGTCATCGCCGTGGCGGTATCGGCCCGATCCTTTGCCGCACCATCTGCCGTTCCAGCCTGGCTGCAGGCTCATGTCGGCGACAGCGACGGCCAGATCTCGCAAATTGTCCTCGAACGAGCTCGCGCGCTTTACCGGAAGAAGGTCGCGCAAGGCGCTGTCAAGAACCCCTGCTACTTCGCCATGGATGCGACACGCCCCAGCGATCTGGGCAATGGCGTGCTCGGCCGCCGCTACTACGTCATCTGCGAAGCCAGCCAATCATTTCGCGCGATTTCGTCAGGCCACGGCAGCGGCCGGAATTTGAAAGGCGTCGTCGATTTTTCAAACGGCAAACGGTGCGCGAAGAACTTCGGCAATGCGATGGATTCATCGTTGACGGCCGGCGGCGCCTATATGACCAGCGAGGCCAAAACCTCGTTCAAGGGCTATTACCGCACCGGCGCGAAGCAGGACGCGGTTTTCCAGCGCACCTTCATCCAGTTCGACGGCGAAGGCGAAGCCGCGAACGCCAGGCAGCGGGCGATCGGCGGTCACGCCGCCCAGGTGCTGCATGGCATGTGCCTGCGCAAAAACCCGAACAGCTCGCACGCCGACCATGACGGCTTCGTGCCGTTCGGCAAGCTGGTGGACTATGCCGGCGGTCGCAGCAATGGCTGCACCAGCTGGTCGCCGGCGGATGCCAAGCGGATCATCCCGATGGTCAAGGACAATCCGACGACGCTCTACATCTACCCGGAATCGCGCGACATCACCGCGGTCGCAGCCGACCGTTCACAGCCGGGCGCCTACTGGAACGCGTCCTGCCTGAAGGAAATCGGCACACCGAAATTCTGGCCGAGAAAGACCCTTGAGCCGATCATCGCCCAATACAGGAAGGATCATCCGGCACCGCCGCCACAGCCGCTGCCGATCTGCGAAGCGTCTTGAAGTCCGCATAGCGCCGCCGCGTTGATTAAGACCGTGCTGCTTTATGTTCGTCGTGCGAACGCATTGATCGGCGGCCCTGCGACCCACCAGCAATGATTCAATCCGCTCTCCAAGGTCAGCGCGCCAGCAGCTTCGGCCCCGCCTCTCTCCTCGGCGTCGCTACTCAAAACAGCTGTGTGCATAAGGGCCGGATGGATCAGACTGGTTGAATGCTCTGGCCGAGGAGAGAATTTCCGGCACCACGTTCAGCCGATTGCGGTGGTTGGAACCAACGGCCTGCTACCCAGTTAGAAAGCCAGCAAGTCTGGTTGTAGCCTTGCCGCCATGTGAATCAAAACCCGCCGACGCTTTCTACGGCCTAGCAGGAGTGGCGACCTTGCAGCGGCGGTGGCCCGCTGGAAAACCGGTGTGCCTGCCTTCGCAACCTGGGCTGCACAGCCGCTGACGACAGCCCAGCAGACACCGTCGCCGACAGCCAAGCAACAGGAGATATGCCGACATGAAAGCAGCCCGCATCCATGCTTTTGGCGGACCTGAGGTTCTTTCGATCGATCAAGTCCCCTTGCCTCAACCGCTTGACGACGAGGTTGTGCTCAGGGTTCGCGCCGCGAGCGTCAATCCGATCGACTACAAGATCCGCGAAGGTTCGACGAGCGAAACCCTGCCGGTCACGCTCGGGCGCGACGTGTCCGGCACGGTGGAAATCTGCGGCACGCGGGCGCATACGTTGAAGAAGGGCGACCCGTTATTTGCGATGCTTGGTCATGACCGGGGCGGCAATGCCGAATTTGTCGTGGTCAAGGCGACGGAGGCGGCTGCGAAACCGGATCGTCTAAGCCATGTCGAAGCCGCGGCGGTGCCGCTTGCCGGCATCACTGCATGGCAGGGCCTGTTCGACCATGGCGGCCTCAAATCCGGGCAACGGGTTCTCATCCATGGCGGCGCCGGCGGCGTCGGTCATCTGGCGATCCAGTTCGCCAAGGCCGCGGGCGCGTTCGTCGCGACAACCGTTTCCGCCGAGGACGTGGTTTTCGTCCGTGAGCTCGGCGCCGATCAGACGGTCGACTACAAGAACCAGCGTTTCGAAGAGGTCGTCGATGCGGTCGACCTGGTGTTCGACCTTGTCGCGGGCGACACGCAGGACCGCTCCTGGGAGGTGCTCAAACCTGGCGGGACGCTCGTTTCCACTCTTTCCGAACCGTCGCAGGAAAAGGCAAATTTGCGCCGGGCGCGTGGCGTCTCCTATCTGGCCGAACCGAATGCGGCGCATCTTGCCGAGATCGGCCGCCTCATCGAGGCCGGCAAGGTCACCCCCTTCGTGCAAGCCACCTACCCTCTTGGAGAGGTCGCCAAAGCGGAAGAACGGCTGGAAAATGAGCATGTGCGTGGCAAGATCGTGCTTGAGGTTTCCGCCTAGCGAGTTGGTGCTTCTGCCGTCCCTCTGGAACGGGTTATCCGATCCGCGCGTCGCCGTCGCGACTGTCGAGCCAATGACAGTCTTGACCATCATGCCGGCAGCGCAACCAAGAGCGTTCCGTGGATTCCGGAAGCAGAGCCGGATCACGGGCCGCCAAGCCAATTTTAGCGACAGATAGCGAAACGATTGTCCCCAAGCATCGTTTCGAAACCAGACATGAATTCAATGAGGAGGCGATGATGCGTAAGCGTTGTGCCATCTCACGGTGACGGCCGTGATTGCAGTTGACAGCCTTGCCAAGCATGACTTATCCACGTCCACACGGTAATGGATTCTGCCGGGCATTACGCCGTACCGCTTCCCCGATGAAGCTGATGACTCCTACTCAACGCGAGCCACGCGAAGGAGTAGAGTCGTGCCTGGAATTCACTTTCTGTGTTCTCCCAATCAGGGTGCCGTCCTCGACGGAGCGTCGCACGCATGACGCCGGCATCGATTTTCGGCCTCCGTTTTCAGCAAATCCGCAGTCTCACAAAGTGGATCATGACCGTTGTCCCCATGGCGGTCGCGGTGGGATCGCTGATTGCACTATTTCTCTGGAGCCTCGACAGGGCGACAGAGCTTCGCTTCGCGTTTCCCTGGCTGATCTTCTGCATGCCGGTGGCGGGTGTTGCCATGGTCTGGGCCTATGGCAGCTTCGGGAAGTCCGCCGAAGGCGGCAACAATCTCATTGTCGATCAAATCCATGAACCGGGCGGCGGCGTGCCGTTCCGCATGGCTCCATTCATCCTGGTGAGCACTGTCATGACGCATCTTGTCGGCGGCTCGGCCGGACGAGAGGGTACGGCCGTCCAACTTGGTGGCAGCCTGGCAAGCGCATGTGGCAAGGTATTCAAGCTGCCTCCTGCCGACGTCCGCATCCTCCTGATGGCAGGTATTGCGGCGGGCTTCGGGGCGGTGTTCGGCACGCCGATCGCGGGAGCGGTCTTCGCCCTGGAGGTTCTCACCATCGGCCGGATGCAATATGAAGCGCTGCTGCCAGCCCTGCTCGCGGCGGTCGTTGCCGATTGGACCTGCCATGCCTGGAGCATCGGCCACGTCCACTACTCGATCACCTATCTCGGCGGTGTCGGCAAAGGGATCGGCTTCCATCTTGACGCTTTTCTGATGCTCAAGGTGGTGATCGCTGGCGTCGCCTTTGGGCTGGCCGCACACGTCTTTGCAGAACTCTCTCATCAAGCGTCTTCACTCTACAAGACAATCCTGCCCTACGCTCCGCTACGGCCCGTGCTGGCGAGTGCCATGCTGATTGGTCTCGTCTACCTCCTTGGTACACGGGAGTATCTCGGCCTGGGCGTCTGGTCCCCCAATCCTGATGACGTGACGCTCCTTGGCTTCTTCCGTCCGGATCATATCGACTACTGGAGCTGGGCCTGGAAAGGGCTTTTCACCATCGTCACCCTGAGCGCAGGCTTCAAGGGCGGTGAGGTCACGCCTCTGTTCTTCATCGGCGCGGCCCTCGGCAGTGCGGTTGCAGGCGTCCTCGGTGCACCGCCAGACCTGTTCGCAGCTCTTGGATTCGTGGCGGTTTTCGCTGGCGCAACCAATACACCGCTCGCCTGCATGATCATGGGCATCGAACTGTTCGGGGCCACACACACCGTCTATCTGGCGGTCGCCTGCTTCGTTGCCTATCTCTGTAGCGGCCATTCCAGCATCTATCTCTCCCAACGGGTCGGCGTGCCGAAGACGGTCGCCGCCAATGACATTCCGCCGGATATTTCCGTTCGCCACATGCGCGACATGAACGCCCAAGCCATGGGCGACCTCATTAGCCGTGCACGGCTGCGCTCCCTCCGGACAACCGCAAACTTTCAGGAAAGGCCTACCGTCATGACCAGCCACAAGCTCACCTCCCGCGAAGTTGGGATGGTTCGCATCTACATGAAGCCGCGCGAGAAAGCAGTCGGCAAGGCTGCTTGGTTCGGCAGTGGCAAGCCCCTCTACAGGGAGTTGGTCATGCAGGCCAAGGCCGCCGGTATCATGAATGCCGTCGCGCATAGCACTCATTTCGGATACTCGAACCATGGGAAGCTTCAGCAGGAGGGCGTGGAGATTCCCAATCCCGATCTGACCATGTGCGTCGAACTGATCGCGGACCGTGAGCAACTCGAAGATTTCTGCTGCACCCATGGGGGGCTCCTGAGGAACAAGGTGATCGTCTACAAACACATCGAGCACTGGGATGTTCTCGGCCACGAGATCGCCGCCCAAGAGGCGCTGATGAAGGCTACACTTTGAAGAGACCGGAATGATCTACTCGGTCGTCTTCGTCGGCGCTGGGATCGCGTCGTGCGCTGCCGAAGGAAATCCAGGCGCTCTGGCCCGAAAATAGCGACGGCAACGAATCCGACGGCTTTGCGAGCAACCTTGCCGAGGCTGGCGCGCCGAGGGCGTCAGTCTCGCAAACGGTTGGCGGCATGATCCTGGTGCTGCTCGGTCGCGATCTGCCTGGAGTCCAAACCGCGTTCTTTGGAATGCTGTGCCTTGTCGCGATTGGACAGCACTTTGTTTTCTTCAAGCTTGTCTTTTGGCGTTACGGTCATGGCGCCTGTGCCAGAACCCTTTCCCTGCGAACCTGCTCCGATGTGTTTCTTGCTCCCGCGTGCCATGGCTGCCTCCAATCTATGACAAATGTTCCAGGATCGGTGCTCATCTAGTCGTCAGGACGATTTTTGTGATGGACGCTTTCCTGATTTTTGCCGCGAAGGATGTTGCGGTCGTCCGGATCGACGAGGTCAGGCGTGTCGGTCCTCATGTCCGATCCCTTGCGCAGCGCTTCGCGTTCCGCCGCTGATCGTTTCAGATCCGCCTCTGAATCGAAATCCTTGCCGGCATTCTTTGTGTTTTCCCGCTCTTCAATGATGCGAATTTGTTGGTCATGGGTTTTGCGTCCAGTCATCGCTTCCTCCGGCGTGTTCGTGTTGGCGCTCGAAAGTCATCGGCCGCCTCTAAGGTCGGGTCACGGCGCTTGCCTGTCCGAGCCGGCTCTCGTGCTGATAATGGCGAGGTGACGGGATCGTTCCGAAGGCGTTGAATAAGCTTTTCGCCAGATGGCTCGGTTCACCGAGGCGCTCACGTTGACCGAGGCCGCCGCCCCGCCTTCTGAACCAGTACGTCCTTTGAACGTTTCGGCGACCGCCGGACTGGTGCCGGACGCCTTTCCGTCGCGCTCCAGCTCAGCGCAGGAAATCGACCACAGCCTGGATGAACTCTGCCGGATATTCGATGTTCGACAGATGGACCGCGGGCAGCACTACAAGCTTCGCGCCGGGCACCGCTGCGGCAATCATCTCACCGTGGCTGGCTGCTGTCACCGTGTCGTGCTGACCGGCGATCACCAGCGTCGGCCGCGGTATCAGTGCTACGGTACGGCGAAGATCGGCGTCGCGAACCGCTGCGAACAGAGCCGCCAGGCCTTGCCGGTCGATAGCCAGCAGCATGGTGCGAAACTCTTCGACCACGGGCTCGTTGGCGGCAACCATCGACGTGGGGAACCAGTTGCTCAGGAACGTCTCTGCGGTTTCCGACATGTCCGGCGCCTGCCGCACCGCGGCAATCCGCTCGTCGAAATAGCTTGCCGGCGAGAGATGGGACGAGGTGTTGCTCAGGATCAGCCGGTCGATCCGCTCGGGCGCGTGGATGCCGAGCCACTGCGCGACGAACCCGCCGAGCGACAGGCCAAGGAAATGTACGCGTTGCAGGTCGAGCGCATCGAGCAACTCGATGACGTCGCGGCCAAGCCGGTCGAGCGAGTAGGCGCCGACCGGAACGCTCGATCCGCCATGGCCGCGAAAGTCGTAGCGCAGGACACGGAAATGCTTCGACAATTCGCCGATCTGCCTGTCCCACATGTGCAGCGTGGTGCCGATGGAATTCGACAGCACCGGCTTGCTTGCCTCGCCATCGAAGCGGTAGGCGATGCGCGTGCCGTCGCCCGTCGTGGCGAAATTCAGCTCATTCATGATGAAGATTCCTTCTGGAACGTTGAACGAGACAGACCCTAGCCGTGGAGCAATTTTGTTGATATTACAAAGATAGAACAATCTCTGTAATAAAAACTGACATGGCCGAATTCACCCTGCACGACCTGCAATGCTTCGATGCAGTGGTCCGCACCGGCGGTTTTCAGCCTGCGGCGGCCATGCTGTATCGCTCGCACCCGGCGGTGTTCGCCGCCGTCGCCAAGCTGGAGCGACAACTCGACCTTTGCCTCCTGGACCGCAGCGGCTATCGCGTGCGTGCGACCGAGGCAGGGCTGTCGTTCCACCGCCGAGCGCTATCGCTGCTGCGCGAGTTGGATGGTTTGCGCGTCCATGCCGCCCAGTTGGCGATGGGTGAGGAAAGCGAGATCCACGTGGTGATAGGCGACCTGTGCCCGCGCCCGCATGTGCTGGGCATGCTCGGGCGGTTCTTCGCACAGTGCCCAGGCACGCGCCTGCATCTGCATTTCGAAGCGGTGGGCGGCCCATGGGAGCGTCTATTCGATGACGAAGCCGATCTGATCCTGCACTGGGTCGACAAGGGCGATGCGCGGGTGGAATGGGTCGATCTGTGCAAGGTGTCCTTCATTCCCGTGGTGGCGCCGGGCTTTCTGCCCGGGCGTATCGAGCAGCCGATCACTCTGGATCAGATGCAGGCACTCACCCAATGCGTCATGCGCGACAGCGCCCGCCATTCGCCACAGCAAAACTATTCGCTGATCGAAGGCGCGCCGCAATGCCTCGTCGCGGACCAGGGCATGAAGAAGGAGATCATCCTGCAGGGCCTTGGCTGGGGCCACCTGCCCCGCTTCCTGATCGAGGAAGAACTGCATGACGGGCGCCTGCAATCCATTGCCGGCCGCCATCTGCCGGGCCGCACCGACGAACTGGTGGTGGCGCGGCGCCGCGACCGACCGCATGGGCCGATCGCCAACCGGCTGTGGGATCATATCCAGCAGGAAGCGCCGGCATTGCGCCGTGCATTGGAGCCGAGCAGGCCCGCCGGACAGATACCGACCAACCTGTCGCGAAAGGCGCAAGTGGAAACCGGTCGCTGATGACCGGCCGTGCAATGCCAGGACCTCTCGGGTCCCGTCCAGCGATCACTTCTTGACATACGCTCCAGGCTGGCGGCCGCTCTTCGGAGCCTTGGCGTCCTTTGAACGCTCCGCGATAGCGGGGCCGGCGCCGGACGTCTTTTCGGTTGCGGCGCTCGGCGTGACTTGCCTTGGCGGGTTTTGTCCCTCCGATTGGCGGGTGCGGTCTTCTACTTCATCCTTCCTGCGGGTGAGCCCCATTCCGCTGGCGGGCTTCTTGTTGGCGGCCGCATCCTGGGAGAATTCATCGGAAGCGTCGGCATCGGTCTTTGCCGGATATTTCGTAGCACCGGTTTCATAGCGGGTTTCGTTCTCAGTCATGACATCTCTCCAGTTGCATGACGGATAAACATCTCGGCGATATCCGGGTTCCAATCCCTGGACCTGGATTCCGGACGGATCTGGATTCCGCCCGGTCGGCCACCCAAGCGACGAGATGAGCAGCACCCTACTGCAGCAGACCCTTGACGATGCCGCTCGCCTTGCCGAAATCCATCTGGCCGGCATATTTCTGCTTCAGTGCGGCAATCACCTTGCCCATGTCCTTCTGGCTGGCCGCACCGGTCGCGGCGATCGCCTCGCGCGCCGCAGCCGTCACCGCCGCATCGTCCAACTGCGTCGGCAGGAAGGTGCGGATGATCTCCATCTCGCCGCGCTCCTGCGCGGCGAGTTCGGGCCGCTTGCCGTCGTCGAAGGCTTTGGCCGATTCCTCGCGCTGCTTCACCATCTTGGCCAGGATCTGCAGGATCTCCTCGTCGCTGGCCGGCTCCTTGCCCGAACCGCGATTGGCGATGTCGCGGTCGTGAATAGCCGCCTGGATCAGCCGCAATGTCGGCAGCCGGTGCTTGTCCTGCGCCTTCATCGCGCTCTTCAGGGATTCGGCGATTTTGCCGCGCATGGTGCATTCTCCTTCGATCGGCGCGGACAATAGCGCCGCGGGCGGGCCAAGGCAAACCCTGATGTGCCGGAGCAAGCCACTGATTTTGCTAGGTGAAATAAAACATGGCGGCATTTCGCATGATCATTGAC
>NZ_RZTF01000900.1:0-526 GCF_004023175.1 Mesorhizobium sp. M7A.F.Ca.MR.362.00.0.0 | reverse complement strand
GCTACACAGCAACGCGTTGCTTGCTATACTCGCGTGTCGGCGCCGCGCTGAGGTCGGGCCGTATGGAGACACCATGACCATGACAGACGATCGTCAGGAACGCATTCGCAACCGTGCGCACCAGCTCTGGCTGCAAGAGGGCCAGCCGGCTGGCCATCATGAGCGCCATTGGCATCAGGCGGCCGCCGATGTCGACCAGGAGGACGCCGCGGGCAAGTCGGCGGCCAAAAAGCCAACCAGGAAGGCAACTGGCGCCGCCAAGGCAAAGGCCGCCCCCAAGGAGGCAAAGGCTGCCACGAAGGCCGGCAAGCCAAAGAAGGCGGCGGCCAAGTAAGCTTTACGGCGTCAAGCCGCGGCGGCGATCTTTCGTCCCAGCCCGCCATGCAGGTCGAGGCAGCGGGCGAACCACTGCGCCACCACGTCGCCGTCGTCGAGCAGTTGGTAGGGCGAGGCTATGCGCGCCCATTGCAGGGCGCCGAAGACGATATAGTCGCTGAACAGCGGCGCCGCGCCGCCGATGAATGGC
>NZ_RZTF01000899.1:0-532 GCF_004023175.1 Mesorhizobium sp. M7A.F.Ca.MR.362.00.0.0 | reverse complement strand
GAAGATTACAGGTGTGGCGACTTCTGTCCAAACAGAAAAACTGGCCAAAGAGCAAGGTATACCGCTTCTGTCTTTAGATGAGGTAAAAACGATTGATGTAGCGATTGATGGAGCGGACGAAATAAATCATTATTTTCACGCGATTAAAGGCGGAGGCGGAGCTTTGCTGAGAGAGAAAATAATTGCAAAGGCTTCCAAACAGTTTGTAGTGGTTGCTGATTCCAAAAAAGTGGTGCAAAGCTTAGGGGAATTTCCGCTTCCTGTTGAAATAGTTCCGTTTGGAGCTAGTAAAACAGAAGGGTATATTCAAAGCTTTGGCTGTCAAACCGCATTAAGAATGCAAGGGGACAGTCCTTATGTTACCGATAACGGCAACTATATCATTGATTGCCGATTCGGTGAAATAAAAGACCCGGAACAGCTGGAAAAAGAATTGAATAACATAACAGGTGTTGTTGAAAACGGCCTGTTTGTCGATATGGTCAAGCATGTAATTACAATCGGCGAGGATAAACAGGCAATCCTTTTGGAC
>NZ_RZTF01000898.1:0-537 GCF_004023175.1 Mesorhizobium sp. M7A.F.Ca.MR.362.00.0.0 | reverse complement strand
GAAGAGGCATTCGGTTGGATCAAGGTCGTGGCCGGCCAGCACAAGACCAGGTTCCGCGGCCGCGACCGTGTCGGATGGGCCTTCACCTTCGCAGCCGCCGCCTACAATCTGGTGCGACTGCCCAAGCTCATGGCGGAGACCGGCTGATGGCTAAGGTTCCCGGCTTCGCCAAGGCCTTTGCCGGCCGCTGGCGCATCGTCGAGATGGATGTTTGGGATAATGACTTCCTCGATCTCGTCGAGGAAGCGCATCTGACATTCAAAGGCTCGGCGGATGGCGAGATCGCCTTCGGCGCACTCAACGGCTTCCTCGATGTCCGATATGGCACCCGCGATGGCTCAGCCTGCGCGGAGTTCTCATGGGAGGGGCATGATGAGAATGACCCAGCCTGTGGCCGCGGCTGGGTTGTCTTTGGCACTGCAGGCCGCCTCGTCGGCCACTTCTACATCCACAACGCCGACGATTCAGGCTTCGTTTGCGAAAGAGCCTGATTCTTCAACAGCCTGCTAGGTTGCTCAAAAGGCCGGACACATATTG
>NZ_RZTF01000897.1:0-539 GCF_004023175.1 Mesorhizobium sp. M7A.F.Ca.MR.362.00.0.0 | reverse complement strand
CGCCTACATCATCTACACCTCCGGATCAACCGGGACGCCAAAAGGCGTCATGGTCGAGCACCGGGGTGTGGTCAATCTTACAGCATGGCATGTGCAAACATTTTGTCCGCAACCAGAAACCTGCTGCACACTTACGGCCGGAATGGCATTCGATGCCAGCGCTTGGGAGTTGTGGTCTGCATTATACAATCGTAGCACATTGCTGCTCCCGCCCAGGGCGGCAGCAGGAGATCCTCTGCTTCTCCTGCAATGGTGGCGTGATCAACCACTGAACGCCGCCTTTTTGGTCACGCCGCTTGCTGCAACGGCTTTGGAAGACGAGCTGGTAACTCCCATGTTGGAGTACTTGCTTATTGGCGGTGACCGTCTGCAGCGTGTGCCTTCCCGGCTACCGTCGCCTCTCAAGTTAATAAACAACTATGGCCCGACGGAAGTTACCGTGGTGGCAACCTCGGGACGGCTCTTCAGTGACAACACTGTGCCACATATCGGGCGTCCGATTGCCAACACGCGGGTGTATCTTCTGGACGGGCATGGTG
>NZ_RZTF01000896.1:0-542 GCF_004023175.1 Mesorhizobium sp. M7A.F.Ca.MR.362.00.0.0 | reverse complement strand
GTCGTTGATTGCTGTGGTTCTCCGATGATGGCGTCGCCTACACCTCGCTTAAGCTGGTCGGCGAAGGTCGAGGCCGGATTGCCGGAGCCATCGCCCGGGCCGGTGTTCTGGCGGACAAGCAGGCCGCGCGATGTGAGACCGTAGAAGATCACGCCGAGGAAGGCGATGACGAGCACGATCACGATGATGATCGGCAGTCGATTGATGCGCCGGATGCCGGCCTCGGAGTCCTTGTTGGGCGCACCGCCGAGCTTAAGAGATTGCACCATGGCTCCCCCTACCCGCGACGCATCGCGGAGAGCGGGCTCGCCGGCGATGCGCCCGTGGTAGTTACCTCATAGGCACGGCCGAGCTCGACACTGCTCGTCGACAGCCGCGCGAGGACCTGGCCCTCGAACAGCTCGACAACATAGGCAAGCGGGACGATCGTCGTGCCGCTGTCGGTTGTCTGGTCGGTGACGACCGCGTATCCCCACCCCTTGAGGGCCGCCTCCAGAGCTCGCCCGAAGGGCGAACCATCCTGCTTCAACGCGATGGTCCCA
>NZ_RZTF01000895.1:0-548 GCF_004023175.1 Mesorhizobium sp. M7A.F.Ca.MR.362.00.0.0 | reverse complement strand
CCGGAGGTGTAGATGATGTAGGCGAGATGGCGCGCGGTCAGGCCGAGCGCGCGCGGGTCGGGATCGCAGGCGGGCAGCTCGGCCCAGGCCGGGGTGACCGTCTCCAGATCGACCACACTGACATCGGCCAGCGCCTCGGCGCCGAGCGCGGCGCGGCCGGCCGCGTCGCAAAGCAGCAGCCGCGGCGCGGCATCGTCGACAACCTGCCGCAGCCGCGCGCAGGGATAGGCCGGGTCCAGCGGCAGATAGGCGCCGCCGGCCTTGAGGATCGCCAAAAGCCCGACCACCATCGCCGGGCTGCGCTCCAGGCAGATCGCCACCGGCTGATCCGGCCTGACCCCGAGCCCGATCAGATGATGCGCCAGCCGGTTGGCCCGCGCATTGAGCTCGCCATAGCTCAACCGCTCGTCCTCGAAGACCAGCGCCACCGCCTCCGGCGCCTTTTGCACCTGCTGCTCGAACAGTTCATGGATGCACCGCTCCGACGGATAGGCCGCCGCCGTCCGGTTCAGCTCCTCCAGCAGATACGCACGCTCCGCAGCCGGCAG
>NZ_RZTF01000894.1:0-560 GCF_004023175.1 Mesorhizobium sp. M7A.F.Ca.MR.362.00.0.0 | reverse complement strand
GCCTAATAGCGCCGATCAGCGCCGAAGCGCCACGCCGATTTACAATGCGGAATTGTCACTGCCCGAATTATTCGGGCACAAGACGTTTACATTCTTGTCAGGAATATAGCATGAAATATCGGCTTCGGGCCGTTTCCGCAACGATGCAGGCTCGAAGAGATTTGCTGGGCCATTGGCGTCCGTCCGACACGATCGAATCCCTTGTTCTTGATGGGCACGACATCATCGAACTGGATGGCAAGGGGGTGGGATGTATTGCCGTCACATGGCAGCCTGACCACCTCTTCCTCGAAAAACAGCGTTCCAGAAATCGCGGCATGGGCGCGCAGGTATTACAGCAGCAAGGGAGAAGAGGGGCTCAGCGTGGCCATCCCACCAGGCTCAGCGTCTTGACAACGAACCCCGCCTCAAAGTTCTATGAACGAGAGGGGTTCGTGGTCGAAACGGAGACTGCAGAACGACGTCGGATGGTGAAGTTTCTGCCCCTCGCTGAATGAAGATCGCCAAGGGCAAATGGCCGCTCACCACCCCGTCTGCGCCGTTTACAATATGTGTCCGGC
>NZ_RZTF01000893.1:0-563 GCF_004023175.1 Mesorhizobium sp. M7A.F.Ca.MR.362.00.0.0 | reverse complement strand
CCCATATGATCATCATGGACTCCGATACCGAGACGGCGATGACGCTTGGCCGCACCTACCTGACCACCGAATCCCAGCCCAAGCCGCTGTCCCGCCATGATCTCGACTTGATCGTACAGTGAATCCACAATGGGAGGCGTTCTTCGCCAAGGAGTTAGAAGGCAAATGAGACGATCGCATGTGACGACCGTGTCATTGCTTGTGGCATTGGCTCTTGCCGCCTGCACCAACGCAAAGGACGTGCTCGAACCGTCGGCGATCACTCCGCCGGCGACGTCGACCCAGACGCTGCCCGCCACCAGCACGGCGGGCGCTCCCGCAACCACCGCCGCACCGGTCACATCAGCCCAAAGCGCTGCCATCCTGTCGAAGACCCGCCTGCAGATCGCGCCGATCGTCGGCGCTTCGGTGGAAGCCGCGACACCTCTGACGGCGGAGTTGCAGACCCGCGCCAGGCAGCGCGGTATCACGCTCGCCGGCAGCGCCGACCAGACCGTGACACATGTGCTGAAGGGCTATTTCTCGACGATGTCGGAAGGCGCCGACACCACCGTCATCTATGT
>NZ_RZTF01000892.1:0-565 GCF_004023175.1 Mesorhizobium sp. M7A.F.Ca.MR.362.00.0.0 | reverse complement strand
CCACCATGCCCGTCCAGAAGATACACCCGCGTGTTGGCAATCGGACGCCCGATCGTCTCGACGACAGCCTCTCCCCTCGGCATGCAAATCCAGGTCGAGTACGTCGTCGTCTCGGAAGGAGCGTACAGATTACAGATCTTCTCTACGCCGCTGCTCTCGAAGACCCTCTCGATCAGATCTGCCTTCAGCCGCTCCCCGCATGAATTGATAACGCTTGTCGAAGCCGGCACCGCTTTCTGGTCGACCAGAGCGGCGATCGCCGAGGGGACCGTGTTGATCAACGAGACATCCAAGGGCGTCTGCGCCAGCGCCAGCGCATCCTCGACAAGATACAGCGTGCTTCCTTGCGACAGCGGAACGAAGCACTCATAGACGGACAGATCAAAACTGATCGAGGTAGAAAACAGCGTGCGGCTGATCTCGGAGTCCGCAAACACGCCGCTGCTCCAATGCAGCAGATTGACGGTGCTGGCATGCTCGACCATGACGCCCTTTGGGGTTCCGGTTGATCCGGAGGTGTAGATGACATAGGCGAGATGGCGCGCGGTCAGGCCGAGCGCGCGCG
>NZ_RZTF01000891.1:0-571 GCF_004023175.1 Mesorhizobium sp. M7A.F.Ca.MR.362.00.0.0 | reverse complement strand
CGCCGATGGCCGCGTCGAACAATTGCTCGACATCGCCGCCTGCCGGCCGGCGATCGAACAGGCCAGGGCCGATGGCATCGATGCGGTCGCCATCGTCTTCATGCACGCCTGGAAATACCCCGACCACGAGAAGGCGGTGGCAAAAGTCTGCCGGAAGCTTGGTTTCAGCCAGGTCTCGGTCAGCCATGAAGTCTCGCCACTGATCAAGCTGGTCGGCCGCGGCGACACCGCGGTGGTCGATGCCTACCTGTCGCCGATCCTGTCCCGCTATGTGCAAAGGGTTGGCCAAGAGCTCGGCGTCCTCTCCCCCCTCGAGGGGGGTGAGGAACGATGGGCCGAAGGCCGAGAAAAAGCCAACGATTTGGCTCTTTCAGCGACGAACGCCCTCTCAGAAGGCACCGCCACGACGTCGAGCCCGGTCGATCCGACCCCACCCGGCAGCTTCGCCGCCACCCTCCCCTCGAGGGGGAGGGGAACCCGCATCGAGGTTGACAAAGTCTGCGCTACCCTGGACGTCCCGCTAGGCCCGGAAATCGGCCAATGCTGCGGCGGGCGCGTCGAAGTGCTGATC
>NZ_RZTF01000088.1:0-18932 GCF_004023175.1 Mesorhizobium sp. M7A.F.Ca.MR.362.00.0.0 | reverse complement strand
TTCTGCCAGTCGTCAACGGACCATTGTCGGGCTGATAGCGAACCACGGACCATGACCGGGTTGAGCGGCGCTCAATGCGCTGAGGCCGATAGCCTGCGCAGGTGACGAACACCACGTCGGCAGACTGCGCAAAGCGCATCTTGTCGAGATCGGCTTCAAGCCAATTGGTAGGAAGGGTCATTATCCCGGCAGCTTCGACGGTGACGCTATCCACCCGTTTCAGTTGCTCAAGCTCGGACTGGAAGACAATAAAGAACGAAGCGCCGGTCGGCGTGAAGGCCAGGGAGTGGGCGCCTGTGCGCAGTGTGGTTTCGTTGATATACTCGTCGCCGCCAGACGTTGAACCCACACGAAGGGTCACCGGGCCGCGCTCGATGATGATGCGCAAGGCGTGTTCGGTGCCGATCTGGTTGACCGTCACGGTCTGCGATGCTGATGCTTTCGACCCCCGTGCCAAAGCCGTTAGGTTGAGATAGCCTCCCGAAATGGTAACGGTGGCTCCGGTGGTAGCCGTCTTGGTCCAGTTCGTATCGGATGAGAAATCGCCAGTTGCCACAACGGCGGTGACAGCCGGCCTTGTCACCAGAACATCTTCGACCTTGACCCTCATAAGTTGGTCGGTGAACTCCATCAACGCGGCATCGGTCGCGCCGAACACGAATTCCTTCAGCCGGCAGATATCGTTGCTGTCCGTGGTGGAGAGATATTCCAGACCTGGCCGCATGAAGGCGGGACCGCTGGTGAGCGGAAGGAGATTGGTCTGCGTCTCGGCCGCAAGCCGCATGCGCTGTAGATCGACGCGCGGCAAGTGCTTCTTGTCTTGGACGCCGACATTGAGCGCGTGTAGGTAGGTCGAGACGCGAGGCATCAGAGACCGCGCCGGGTTCCGGAGAGAGGACCGCCCGCAAGCCTGGACTTCACCAGACGGCCGGCAGGGCTCCTGTCCACGCGCTCATCGACGGCATCGAGCGTCTTGGCTTCGGTGAGCAGGGTCTTGAACAGATTGAACAGGTCGTTGCGGTTCGACTTGTCCGAGGAGAGAGGCAGGCCGCATTGGAACGCCAGATAGCAGGCGAAAGCCTGTGCGAATGGCTCGCGCCAGGCGCCGACATTCCAGCCGAACTCCTCATCGTTGGAGATGTAGCGCACATAGAGCGTGTCGCAGTCGGCATACCAATAGCCGGCCTCGTCCGAATATTCTTCGAAGCCGAGGAAGGTTGCTTCCGACGCAATTCCCGCTGTGCGAACCCAGTCGGTCGGCTTGGAGAAGGCATATTGATAGCCGAACAGCGGCTCAACGTCTTCATCCTCGGACAACTGGACCGTGCGGATAGCAAAGTTCCACAAGCCCTTGGCAAGCAGGTATTCGCCAGCCTCCTGCCATACGTCATCAAGCGCATAGCGTGACGGGCTTGCCTCTGTCAGGCTGGACAGGCCGGCGGCATTGCCGAGGTAGCGCAACGCTGATTTGTAGATGGAGAGGCGGCTAGCCATGGGTTAGTCCTCTCCAAATAGGAGTTGCTGCTTGGCGCGTTCCATCAACACAAGGATCTCGCCGACGTTGGCATTCCCGGTGACCCAGATTTCGCCGTCTTCAGTCTGGGCAAGAACAGCAAGGCAGGTGAACTCCTGCCCCTTGGCCTCTTCAAGAATCTGGTCAGGATCGAACCTGAAGCTCGCGCCGACTTCGACCGGCTCAAGCTTGACGACATTGCTCACGCGGCGAGACCTTGCGCCTTGGCGGCATGCTCATGGGCAGCCTTCAAGGCATCGATCCGGGTCTTGTGATCCTTGCTGACGACAAGCTGGGGGTCATTGGTCATCGCCCGCCACTTATGGGCCGGAGCAAAATTGACGGTGTAGCCGTCAGGCGGCAGCGGAGCATCGTCAGGGATTTCGTCCGGCTGCTCGACGGCCTTGGGTTTGGTGACGACCTTGTTGAGGTCGATCGCATGCAGAAGAACCGTCTTCACCCAGCCCACGCCGGTTTCGGCAACGAGCAGGTGCAGGCGCCAGGAGCGATCCTCCGGCGTGACGATCACTTCGTCATCGGTCTTCACCTTGGCGAAGACATTGGCCCAGTTGCCGGGGATGGCGACCTCTTCCATGGTCATGGAATTGGGAACGATCATGAGCCTGAGCGTGCGGGTGTAGTCAGCGTTGTTCAATGATGTCTGCGCTGGGATCTTCATGATTTGCCTCATGGTTGGGGAGCGGTTCGGGGGCCAGCAATCTGCCAGCCCCCTCGACCGCAACGGAGGCAACGCCGCAGCCGAAGCCGCAGAGCTGCGTATCAGGTGATCGCGGTGGGAGCCGCGACGGTCGCAGCCGCACCGGAGACCGATGCGACCTGGTAGATTTTGTACTTGGGAGTGCCCACCTGCACGACTTCGAGCAGATCGCCAACGCGCATGCCCTTGGTTACGCCGTCCGAGAAGAACGAGGCACCGATAAGCGTTGCGTTGGATTCGGCGGCGGCATCGTAGTAGTAGAAACGGCGCGGGTAGGCGCCATTTCCAACCGACTGCGTGCTCATCCACAGAGCGTCAGGAACGTATGCCATGTGCTGATCTCCTTACGTGGCAACGAACGCCGAGCCGTCGTGAGTGATTTTCACGATGCCGGTGTTCTGGAGGATTTTTGCTCCGTGGAAGACAGTGGCGCGCGACCAGGACGTGTCCTGCTTTTCGTCGTAGCCGATAGCGATCTTCTCTTCGCCGACGTTCACCGCATAGCCGATGGCATCGCGGTGGAACATGTAGCAAATTTCAGATGCGGTACCGAGGCCGGTGACGCGGCTGGAGACGGCCCAGTTGACGCCCATCCAACGGAACATCTTGCGGACAGGGCCGCCGAACGGCTTGACATCCACGTAGTCGCCCGAAGCGAATTCGGTCGTCTGCATGAGATAGCCACGGAACGCCGGGCTGATGATCGCGAACATGTTGTTCTCGTCTTCAACCGGGATGTCCGCATTGCCGAGGATGGCCTGAGCTCCAGTCACCGTCGCCAGCGAGCCGGTGCCGGTGCCGAAGTCCTGGGTAGCGTTGGCGAGTTCGGCCAGCAGGGTCAGGTCGATATCGCGGTTGATGACCGCCATCGACGCCGTCTGCATGACGCGCTTCTGGTCGCCCTGGGAGGCGAAGATGTTGAACCCGGTCAGTTCATACGGCGCATGCTTTTCAACAAGCGTCGCGGTGTTCTGCGAGTTCGTGGGATTGCCGTAGGGGATGAGACCGTTGGTCCCACGGGTGACGGCGGTATCAGTTCCGGAACCGGAAACGAGGAACGTGGCCTGGTTGCCACTGATCACTGCTTCCTTGGTCGTCATGGCCTTGAGCAGGCTCACGCGCTGCTCGAAAGCCCCGACGAACTCTTTCCGATACTGAATCATTGCGGCTTCGATAGCCATGATCAGTCTCCTTTGGAGTTTGTGTGAGGGTTTTGGAGCCGCTGTCGTGCAGGGTGGCCGTAAGCGTTCCAGGGCCTTTGCAGGGGTGGCCGGTAGCTAGCGGGGCTTCACGTCATAGGCAGGTAGACTTGCCGGCTCGGGGCCGTTTCCGGGGTGGCCGATGGGCAATAAAAAGCCCCGCCGAGGCGAGCCGTTCATTCTCTGACAGGTGCCAGGAATTCTTACTTGCGGCGCTTCAACTCCTTTTCGAGGATCGCCGCATATTCGACATCGAGCTTCTTCTCGTAGTACTCGTCGGTGCCGATGATTTTTTCGATCTCTTCCTTGCGGGCAGTGTGCTTGCGCTCGCTGTCGCTAGTGGTGAAAGCCATATCGCCGAACTTCTCCCGGCCCATGTCGGCGGCCCACGAGATGAATTCGGGCAGGTCGCCAAGACGCTTGCCGCCAATACGCGCTTCGGCGAACTTGGCGCCTACGCCGGGGATGCCTTCGATGAAGCGGTGCGCTATCGTGGTGTTGGCCTTGAACTCCCCGTGCGCCCAATCCTTGCGCAGGGCGTCTTCAGCCTCTTCCGAGGCAATCTTGTCATCCTGCGACTGCTTGGCCTGTGCAGCCTCAGCCATGTTCACGTACCATTCCGAGGCGATTTCCACGACATCTGGACGGGCGCCCTTCTGAAAGGCGAATTCCGTGAAGCTGTTGAGGATGGGCTTGTCGTCATCGACCATGCGCTTCTGCACGGCCTCTGGTAGTTTGTAGCCGGTGGCGTCGTCGGGGATGCCTTCAGCCTTTCGCCATTCCGCCATGGCCTTTTCGTCTTTGCCATCCGGTTTGGGAAGCCGCTGCTGGCCGGAGCGAATTGTGGCCTGTGCCTCACGAAGCGCCCGCGCTACACCCTTGGGAGATGCATAGCGGGCGATCGCCTTGGC
This sequence comes from Mesorhizobium sp. M7A.F.Ca.MR.362.00.0.0, assembly GCF_004023175.1. Classification (NCBI taxonomy): domain Bacteria; kingdom Pseudomonadati; phylum Pseudomonadota; class Alphaproteobacteria; order Hyphomicrobiales; family Phyllobacteriaceae; genus Mesorhizobium; species Mesorhizobium sp. M7A.F.Ca.MR.362.00.0.0. The sequence continues at coordinate 14,591 of NZ_RZTF01000088.1, read as the reverse complement.
AACGTCATCATCGCCGCCGGCCATTTCATCGCGCCAGCTATCGCCCCAGGCTGATTTGACTTCGGTCTTAACCTCGTCAGACGCCTTCGTGTCAGTCGTGGTCGTTGCGGTGTCCGCAGTCTTCGCCGCCTCTGTGGTGGCTGCTGTGGTCGATTGCGTGGTGGTTTCGGCCGCTTTGGTGTCGGTCGTGGTCTCAGCGACCTTCTCGACCGTTTCGGTGGTTGCCTCAGTCATTGGTTTGCCTCTTGCCTCGAACTGGTTTGGGTCCGTTCCCCTCAACTGCCTTGAGCGCTTCAGGACGCGTCATCTTGACGATCTGGTTGCCGACGAACCGTCTGCCCTCGGCAAAGGCCGTGGCATGGCTGTCCTGCTTGCGATAACTCACGTCATAGAGGTTGCTGGCCTGCTGGATGATCCAGTCCATGGCCGTCTGCTGCTGGCCTTCGTTGGCCTTACCGGCGATCAGGGCGCGTATCGCCATGAGGATGTCTTTGTCGTATGGCGCGGGTGCGTGGGCTTCACTCACTGAGTGCGCGCTCCAATTGATCACCGGTCATGCAGTTCATATTGCGCGGGTTGTCGGAACATGACGGTTGGCTGGTCGCACAACCGGTCAACAGCGCGAGAGCAAACAGCAGTTGCTTCTGGCGAGGCAGCGCGTCCCACGTTTCGCGGTAGGCTCGGACCACTTCCTTGCCAAACACGTCTTCGAAACTCACGCGGCCACCGCCGGCTGCTGGATCATGCCGGCCTGCTGGAGCGCCACGGACGCATCGGCTACGCTCTTGCCCACGTCTGCCCCGCCCTTGAGCGCAGCAGCAGCCTGTGTAAGCCCGTCGATGGTGTTGGACTGGTCGGTTGCCGCCTGTGCGGTCTTTTCATCGTTGAACCAGTCGGCCGGAGCCTGGGTGCCGCGAACGGCATCCTTGGTGGCTTTCTTCCAGTCGATGAGCGTGGCAACCGTCTTGTCGATATTGGCAGCGCCAGCGACGATCTGGAGCGATTCCTGAAACGCCTGCACGTTCTGCCTGCCCTCGGCAGTGTTCAGCGGGCCTTCGAATGTGAACGTCACATCAGCATCGGAGAGCGCCTTGGGCATCTCATCGATCTTGAAGGCGTTGTTCCTGACTGCCATCTGGAAGCCGATGTCGAGCAGCGGCAGGTGATATTCGCTCTCGATTGGGCCTGTGAACGGCAGGATTGCCCGGCGATACTCTTCAAGCCTGGCTTGCGTTTCAAAGGCTGTTTTCTGCTGGGGCGGCAGATTGATCTTGTTGAGCAGGAAGGATTCCGCAATGAGGTTGCGAACGTCCTGCTTCATTTCCATGCCGACGCTCATGCCGCTGGACGGCTGCTCGAACATGATGGCGTCCTGAAGCTTCTGGTCAGCTTCAAGATCCACATAGGTCAGTCCGCCGGCATAGCGGTTCAACTCGCGGAATATCTCGCCACGCCCGAAGATGGGCGGGTCAACAGCCTTTTCGCCCTGCTCCAGAAGGATTCGAGCGAGGGACTGAAGCATCCTGCCATCGGGCAGCGCATTGATCGTGGCCGGGCTGAATGCCTGCGGGAAGTTGGAGACCGTGCGCCACCGCGGAATGACGTAGTTGAACACCGGCAGCGGGCCTTCGCTCAACACCGTCTCATGCTCGCAGTCGATATAGAGCGAGCAGAACGGGCTGTTCTTGTACTGGCGGCGCTTGGCCTTGTCGTCGCCGTAAATTTCTTCGAACGGCAGGACGATATGCCTGACCTTGAATTCCTTGGCCGGCTCCTTCTGCGCCGCGAGCAGAACATCAGCGTGCAGATTGCCGGCCCATGCCTTGCGCATTTTCATGTTGCGCGCCGTCATCGGCATGTTGCGCTGGTTGTGGTCGATCTTGCCGACCGCATTCACCATCCAGGCGCATTCCTTGGGATGCCAGGTGCGGAACAGGAAATGTGTGCGATCCGGGCTTTCCTCAACCGACAGGACCGGATTGCCGAATGCTACCCAGTCATGGTCAGCTTCGTTCGTGGCCCTGACGAAATTGGCGCGGCGATCATAGACCAGCCTGCGGAAATGATTTGTCGCATATTCCAGCCAGCGGGCATTCGCCGGATCTTCATCGATCTCATCAAGGCCAGTCTTGACCGCGAACCACTCGCCCTGACGGAGCAAGGCGCCAATGGTATTACCCAGTGTTTCACGTGACTGGACGGTGAACGAATCCATCAGATTGGAGGAGAAATCATCGCCCAGCGTGAAGGACGTGGTGAAATCCGCGCGCATCGGATAGAAGTTCTCGGCGATCTCCTGACACAGCGAATGCCATTGCTCCTTTTTGGAGAACAGCTTGTCGCCGATCGAGACCAGTTCCTTGGCGCGGGAATCCATATGGATTAGCCAGCCGATCCGAGCAGCGAGTTGCCATAGCTCGACGTGCCGGCCTCACCCCCACCAGTGGGACGCGACAGCACGGTTGAGGCGCGGCCGGTGCGGGACGCGATCAACTGCTTCTGGCGAGCGTCTGCGGCCCGCGACGAGGCATCGTCCGGCACAGGCATGGCTTTGGCCGCTTCCGGTTCCGGCTTTTTGGGGAAGAGAAAACCCATCAGCGTGATCCTTTCATGTTCGCATGCCCTCGATTGACCACCGGGCCGCTTGTGCCTCGGTAAGCCTGTGGGCGGTTCTTCATCTTGGCGTATCCGACATTGACGATGGGAGCCTGGCTTCCAAGCTCACCGTGTCGCTTCTTCGTCATGCCGGGAAACAGCGAGGCCAGCCCCCAGATCATTGCATCGCCACGATCCGGGCTGCGAGAGCCGACATATCCGGCCGTTGTCATGGCGCAGAGCTGGTCTTCCAACTCAGGGAAGTAGCCTACCAGGGAAACCTTTTGCTGCTCGAACAGGGCTGCGATCGGCTCTGCCCGTGCTATCTTGCCGCGAGAGGCCGTGACCTCGTTGTATGGAACGATGGAGCCTTGCCGGTTCGAAGCGGCCGAACGGATGATCTCCTTGACCATTGCGCCGCCGAAATTGCTTTCCGCCACGATGCAGTCGGCATCCCAGCGATCATATGCCGAGACAGCCGCCGCACCCCACTGCGCGGGCGCCATACGGCCGGAGATGTCCTCCAGAACGTATCCCCTGCCGTCAGTGCCGAGGCCGCAGACGACAATGCCAACCTCATCGGAACGCTTGTCTTCCTCGCCAGAGACCCCGGAAGGATCGACGGCGACGACAATCCGCACCATCTCCGGCACTTTCTCGTCTACGATGCGCTGCTGGTCGAGCAGTTCCATCGTCCACAGAGCGGAGTCCGACATGTCGGCGAACTGGCCGAGCCAGAAACGCCGGCGCATCGCCTCCGACATGCCTTGAAGCTCCTCCAGATACGAGGCCGGGAGATTGGCTTCGTTGTCCTTCGGGTTCATGCTGATGGCGGCGAAGTTCTCAGGGTTGGCCAGCGCCGTACGCCGGTCCGGGTCTCGCTTCTCAACGAACAGCCGGTAGGTCCAATGAGCCATTCCGGGAGGGTTGCAGTCGTAGTAGGTCTTGAGCCGCAGCGGCGTCTTTTGCGCCAAGCGGGTCATTGCCATGTTGCGGGAGGCATACGGAATCTGCGAACACTCGTTCAGATAGAGCGTTGCATATTCCTGTCCGAGGATCTTTTCCGTCCGTTCCTTGTCATCCAGGCCGCCGAACCAGACTTCAGAGCCGTTCGGCAGCGTGTAATACCAGTCGGTCTTGTCCAGTTTGCAGTTCGCCGCAACGCCTGGGAAGCAGAGTTCCATGACCTTCGGCAGCGTGTCGAGGATGATCGATGCCTTGATGTGGTTGAACCGATAGCGGAGGATCGCGTGCCGGCTTTTGTGAGCCAGAGCCCTGAGCAGCACCGCGCGGACGAACCCGAACGTTTTCCCCGAACGGGAACCGCCATAGGCCATGATATGCGTGGCATCAGTGGAGGCGAGTTCGACCTGAGCCTTCTGTTTGGCCGTCAGTTGGAATGTCACAGCAGGCCGGCGTCCGACGATTGAATCGTTACTGTCACCGCGCCGCTTGTTTCCTGCTTGTCGGCAAGGCCCAAATCGCGGGCAATTATGTTCGCGTTCAGCAGGTCGGCGGATGCGCCCTCGAACTTCTGGGTGCGGATAATTTCGTCTATGCGCGTTGTGATCTCACCAAAACCATCGCGCTGTTTGTATTCCGACCATGCCTGCTGACTGATATCGAGGAAGATGCAGAGGCCGGTAATAGTCATCGCTCGCATCTTGGCGAGATTCTCGACCGTCACCACGCCTTGGAACGCGAAGGGTTTAGCCTCCCACAGCGGGTTGGCTTCTACCCATTCGAAATATTCGCTGGCCCCTGCCCATAAATCGTCAGGTGACGCGAAGATTGGGTTTCGTCCGTGCGAACTGCGCGCCTTCCAGAATTCATTGCCCTTGGGAGCAGCCATGGCTTGTTGCCTCCAAGCCTGTTCAGATGCCGGTGATTGTCGCGAGAGCCTGAAGCACTTCGGCTTGCGTTTCAGCCTGTGTTCTCTTCTCGGCTACCGAGACAGCCACAGCGATCTGGCGGCGCACCTCTTCCTGTGCCTTGCGCTGTTGTGCAGGGTCAGTTTTGGTGCGCCGCTTCTGGATCAGGTTCATTAGGCCTTGACGACCATGAACGAGATGACCAGCGTGCCGTTGACGGCGGCTGCGGCTGCAATGTTCTGGATCGTGATGACGACAGAGCCGGCGGCGGGAAGGACATCCGCAACCGTGACGATGCCGGTTGTCGCCGTACCCTTGCCGACCGAGACGTAAACCTGGTCGGCTGCCGCAATCTTTGAATTGGTCAGGGTCAGGACGTGGGTCGCGGCAGCAGCCGTGGTAAGGGCGCCAGTGGTGATCTTGCCGGACGCCTTGTTGAGTGTTGCGGTGCCTGTGCCGCCGGTGCCGGTCGCGGTTGCCGTCTTTGTGCCGCTGTCCAGGCTGACAGACCCCGCATCGTGGCGGAGGGTGTCGTTATCATCGAAGCCGAGCTTCTTGCCGTAGAGCGAGTGAAACATGGTGGTATTCCCTTATGATTGCTGTTGCTTTGGGGTTTAGGTGAAGTCGCCAACGCCGATGACGCTGACACCAGCCCCAGTGGTGACCTTCCAGCCAGCACCGGTAGCCTTCAGCCCAATCTCAACGGTATAGGTGCCTATGCCGCCGCCGGGGCTGTTCGGGAAGACGGTGATTGCCGATCCGGCGCCGTCCTTGATCTGCACTTGCGCGGTCGCTGCGGTGGCTACGACAATGATCAGGCGCGTGAGATAATCGCCGATGGCTCCGGTTGCACCGAGAACCTGATCCGTTGCCGACGCTGCAACGGTTTCGTATTCACCGTTGGACAGCAGTTCGTAGACCGCACGGATTGAATCGCGCGAGACGCCAGCAGGCAGAGCCATGTGCGTTAATCCTTCAGGGAAATTGGGATGAGGTCAGCCGAACTCTTCCAGAATCGTGACGTGATCCCTCAGCAGCCTGATCAATGCCGGGATGCTCATCGAGGTGGCACAGAGATGAATGGCGCAATCGAGAAACTGCCTGGACTGTTCCGCTTTGAACAGTGCGGCTTCGCGTTCCGCTATCTCGGTGATCTGGCGGGGTTCAGGCATTGGTGGCTTTCTGAATGAGTTATGCTCCGCGCCCGGCTTTGTGGCCACGCCACCAGTCGCATCATGTGCTCATGACTGCCTTGCCTGAACCCGAGGGCGGCAGGGGACGGAGCTTTGTCCAACGGGGTGTCGGTAATCTTCCGAGTGACCGTTCGTTGGCGCATTGCTGTAGGGCTTTGCCGGCGGCAGAACGCTGTGCGACTGCGCTTATCCCAACCCGATGCGTTTCGACGCGACGGATGATGACCGGCAAACTGATGAATTTTGGCAAAATGTTGCTAAGGCGCGGAGCCGTGAAGCTCTCCGCTGAGTTGCACCGGGACGTGTCCCCGTCGCGCGCAAATCACCTTTGCGTAAATTAACCACTGCTCGGTTAATAGTCAAGCGGCGTCCGCGACAAGCTGAATGGCATCCATGGGCACTGAAACCTCAGCCTCCAGGCTGGCAAGCAACACCCTGAGTTGCCCTTTGCGGCCGGGGCCTAGCGTGGTGGCGTAGCGGCCCTCTCCGTGGCCTTTCATGATCTCGACAAGGCTTCCGGGCGGGAATACCTTCGCTGCTCTCTTGCGGGTAAGCTGGCGGGCTTTGGCGGCCCTTTCTTCCACCAGCCTGTCAAATTGCAGAGCGGCTTCGGCTTCCATCGTGCGCAGGAGCAGGATATCATCAACCCTGATGGGCATCGGCTTGCCCATGGACCGCACGACGCTCGCGACACCGGGAGTCTCTTCGAGGTCTGCCCAGCGCTCCACGTCCTGCACGAAGACATAGCCGAGGAGCAGAGCAAAGCGGCGTGGCTTCCACAGGTCTGTTTTCTTGCGATCCCGCACAAGGCGCTTTTCCACCGGCATGTAGTGGACGAACCGCGCATTCGATAGGGAGCGCTCAATCGCAGACACGTCAGGATCTAGGCTTGGAACAATCCGGTAGCCCTTCCCTCGTGGCCGACCATCAAGCCCGAGCGCTGTCGGCTCGACAACATACTCACGTTGGGGCATTTGGGCGCCTGGAGCCGTTCGTATGGCGTACCATGTCATATGTCTGCGTCCCCGCGTTGAAAGGGTGGGTGTTGGGGTTTTAGGGTTTGCGACCGTCAAAGATGCAGTCGGTCACCATCATGCCTTGATTGCCGTATGGCTCGAAATGCATGATAGCGCCTGGGTTGCTCGGGCCGAACGACAGGGCGCAATTACGATCCCATTGCCAAGCCTTCACGCCGGCAATGAGCATTGGCCCGGCATTCCTGGACCTTATCGTGCCATCGTTGGCGAGGTCAGTGTTGAGGATGACCATGTCGCCAAACGCCAAGAACCGGAGTATCCGATGGCGCAGCCTCATGACGCTACCCTGGCGCGCGAGATAGCCGCTTCCACGTATTCTGCGATGATCTCGGCCAACCGATCGGCTTCAAAATCGTGAAGGCTGATCGGATCACCCATGTCTGTCGTCGGCCTGAATTCCTTGAAAAGCCGGCGGGCCATGTTTTGCCTGGCTGCGTCTTCCGGTACGTCGGTCATTCTACTGTTCCGTGGTTTCTGCGGGAGAGAGCGGAGCGGCCTTAGAAAGTACGCGTTGGGCCGCTACCATGGCATTGCGCCGGCGAATCCGCACAAGGTCAAACCCAACCAGCAATGGCAGCCTGTTGCGCTCCTGATGGCAGGCAATGCAGTATAGCACCGACGTATGGTCGCGCTCGAACCATCTTCCCAGCTTTGGCATGGAAATACGGTTGTCGTGTGCCTTGATCTTGTACATGGCTTCATTGCGCGCCAGAACCGCTATTCGCATGCGGCTCTTGCTCGCCAAGAGCATCACGTTGATGCTGTGCGCCCTCGCCACCACACGCACAACTTCCCGATAGACGGCGGGCATTCCTCGGTCATTGAAGACCCTCATGCCCTCCCGGTTGAATTCATCCATCGCGGCTTGCGTTCTGGTGACAGGATCGATCTTGTGAGCCCATCGACGCTCGTGCCTGGTTTGTGGCTTGCGTACCGGAATGGTGCGGCGCGGGCCTTCGTATCCAGCATAACTGATCAGATGCATGTGAAACTCCTACGCTTGTTTTCTTTTGCCGAGCGAGATCTGTTCAAACGGCGGGCCATAAACCGTCCCTGTCTCCGCGCACCAGCCGCCACCGGCCGGGATCTGCCCCATTTTGGACATCGCCATAAATTCCGGGTGGCCGATTTTCTCGTGAAGGACGGGACAGTCTTGGAACTTGGTGAGCGCCTTCTGGCGGAGGATTTCGAAGGGGCGCAGATGGTCGTTGCGATAATGGACGAGCTGCTTCGGCTTCCTCGCCAGTGTGTCGATGATGTCCTGGCGCTTCCGGGCTTCGGTGACGAACTCCGCGATCGCCGGGGCAAAGGTCTTTGACTGCGCCTGCACGTCGCCCATGGTGAACCTCTGCGCTGCCTCAGTGACGGCTTGCGGCGAAAGGCCCTGCAAAACCGCCTCGTAGGTTCCCATCGTCAGATCCGGATTGCCCGTGCCCTGTGGAAACGAGTTCAACATCCCGACGACTGCCAAATACGCTCTCTGGTCCATTGAATTTTTCCATGGCTACGTCTGCAAAATTGCGTTTGCCGGTTGTCTTTGCTGCCTTGCGCATCCAGTCAGCCTTGAACCCGGTCCAGCCTCGAATGATCATTTCCTCGGCAGCCGCGTTCGGGTCCGGGCAGAGTGCGAACTGTTTCGCCAGCAGCTTGGCAGCGAAGACCGTCAGGGCACATTTCTTGGTCTTGCGGTGATCTAGGACGGCTTCTGCATGATCAGCGTCCAACACCGTCAGCAGCGCGTCTAGGATGGCGTGGCGTGTCTCTAGGCTCATGCGGCCTCCAGTTCGATGCGAACGCTTCCGCCTTTGACAACGGCTTCCCGGCGAATGGCGATCGACCACTTGCTGTCATCGACGCCTATGAAATCGGCGACACCATCAAAATACGCCTTGCAAGCAGAGAGCATGTTGTCGTCGTCTCTGGCGTGGGCAGTGGGCGGCGCGAAAACTGCGGTAACGCGAAGGGCTTGGGGGATGTCCGGGTCATTGGGCCGGATGCCGGCGATCTTGCAGGCCCAGGCCGCTGCAATGCGAGCTTTCTTCGTAGCGCGCGCCTTTGCTGCCCAATGAGGTCGAGCATTGGGGCGAAGCTCGTTTGCCGGCCATGGGAGGTCTATGGCTATCATGCTGCCCTCGCTTGGAGGATGGCGCGGCCTATTAGCTCTGGGATCGCGGGGATTACGGAATTCCCGTGGGCGGCAATTTCGTCCAATTCTTCGGGAAGCCCATCCACCATTCCGTTAGCCTGGCCGGCAGGGTTTCGCCCGTAGCCATCTTGAACAAGCGAGCTAAACCAGCGCTGAACGTCTCTCCACCCGGTGTCAGGCGGCGAGGTATGCCATTGGCGTCGTATCTGTAGCGCATGTTCTCTGTCAGGATATTGCCCTGAGAACAGCCGTCCGATTTCGTCACAGTGGGCAACAATCCAGACCCGATCGCGGTCGTGCGGGGCGCCAACTCGGGAAGCCTGTATGCAATGCCATTCCGCATCGTACCCGAGCGCGGCCAGGTCTCCGAGAACTCGGCCCATTCCGTTACCAAGGAGCGCTGAGACGTTTTCCAAGATGACGAATTTTGGTCGTAATTCGCCAGCAAGTCTGGCAATCTCAGACCATAGCCCGGAACGCTCGCCATCCAGTCCAACGCCCGATCCCGCGAGGCTGATATCCTGGCATGGGAATCCTCCTGTGATGACATCCATGGCAATTCCGTCTGCGGCGAGGCGGTCGGCACAGAGTTCGCGGACATCTTCATAGATCGGTACCCTAGGCCAATGTTTCGCCAAGACGCGGCGTGGAAACGGTTCGATCTCGCAGAACGCCACGGTCTCGAAACCGCCAGTGCGCTCCAGCCCGAGGCTAAAGCCGCCGATACCGCTGAAGAGATCGAGGACGCGCAGCTTGCTCATACAGCCATCCACGCCACGCCAGCCCGATAGACAGCGTATGCGAATGCCGCGACCGCAACAGCGAGAACGCCGTACATCCATATGCCGGATGCTTTGGTTTCTGGTTCGTCTTGGGGATGGCCAGCTTGGGAGAGGCGGATATTGTGCTCTATGTCGTTCATGACGCGGCATCCGGCAGCGTCACAGCTTCGACGGTGCATTTGTCCTCGCCGTAGGCTTCGTGGAAGTTCTCGGCTAAAGTTGAGATCGACTTAAAGCCAAGCTCCGCGTCATATCGATGTTTGCCATCAAGGGCCGAACGGGCGTCCTTTTCGCGGAGGAACACCACGCCCTCCGTCTTGCCTTCATTCCATGCGATGAACGCTGTCCTGCTCATGGGTGTATTCCCTCTGTTTGGGATTATGAGGCGGTCAGCTTGCAGCTCTCGGGGTCGATCCCGAAGCGCCGGCACAGTGCGAAGGAATAGGTGCTGCCAAGGCCGAACAGCTCCATGGCAAGCACCCAATTCGGCGAGCGCTGATATCGCCGCGCGCAAATGCGTCTGGCGTTGACAAAGGCGCGGCGCGGATCAATCGCATCCAGCGTGTCGTTCATTCGCTTGTTTTCGGCTTCGCGGTCCATCAGTCATTCCCCTCTTCCAACTCGGGAGCGATCCAGGCCGCCCATCCGGCCGCCCAATCCCTCAATCTCAGGGCGATAGAAATCCTCGTCCGTACGCTCAAGAAGCGCACGATAAGAGGCGGTTTTCTCGATGAATGCGGCATGTTCTTTCCTCGCTTTCTGGAGCAATTCGCGCTCTTCTTTTGCCTTTGCCGCCGCTGTGTGCAGCTCCTTCATTTCCCGGAATTCGACATAGGCGGCCTCGCCGTACCAGAACGCGCGGACGCGCCTCTCGGTCCACTGGTGGCCAGGCTCCCCTCTGTGCGGGAACATATCTGCGAGGCGGTCATAGGCTGCATTGAGGATGGCTTTGACCTTTCCCCTGCCCCCGATATCCGCGACGTACGATCGCGCCAAAGCTACATCTGACATCTGCTTTTTATCCGTGGTTGCGGTGGTTTTTTCCATGATCCTGAACGTTCCTGTGCTGCATGTTGCGGACATGCAGAACGGACAACGAGAGGACAACTGGCGAGAGACTGAGAGTGTTAGCGATGCCGTTCGTCGGCTTTGCAGAGCCATTGACGAACGAAAAGAACGAAGGCTTGCCGGCGGCCAAAATGGTCCGGCAGAAATTCAAGATCCCCGGCAGTATGTCCCTGCGAGCCGGGAGAAAGGCGCTGACGACGAGAAGAGCGCGTTGGGTTCGGGTACGCTCGATCCTCGTCGTCAGCAGTCTACCGTTGCCAACGGGGAGGAGTGTCGTGGCAGCGGATTGGGTGGACGTGCGGGTTTCACGGTAGGCTTGGATTATGTGTCGGAAAAAATCAGTCCCAAGGAGACCGCACGCCCTACTCTGGACGCCTCCCTGACGGGGGTAGATCGCGCTGTGACACGCTCCAGAGGATGCAAATGAGCCGGTCACCGGAAGGGAACCTCCGTTGGCTCGTAGGCGAACTGTTCCGCTTCGAGTTCGCGGAAGGTTTCGTCTTCGGACGGGTTGAGAAGGGCGGTGAAAATGCTGATGTCTGTGGCGCGGTTTTGGACAGGGCGAAAGCGGGATGCCCTGAAAGATTGCTCCCTAACGCCGATATCTCTGTAAGGCCTAGCCTTGTTCACTATCTCGCAAAGGCGAACTTGAAGATGGCCTTGGTTTTCGCTGCGAAAATAGCCGATTTCCCTGATCGTATAGGTATTGCCGGCGACGGGCCCTATTTCGTCGCCATATCCATAGCCTCTACTGGACCAGGTTTTAACGCAAACGACCTTCATTCCAAAGTGCCAATCCTGGTAAGCGCTCATGTGTCTGCCCTCTTGGGTGTGGAGGGGGTGCGGATAGCGTCCTCAAGTTCGCCTTGAAGGGCATTGCGCGCGATCTGTGCGCAGCGATTGCGCTCGGCAAGGATGGCGCGGGCCAGGACTTGGATGGCCTTTGGCGTGTAGGAGCCAGCGAAGTACGCGAGGCTGTTACCTTCGTCGTCTGCGATCGGCGCTTTAACAATAGCGCGCGCGGCTTCGAGGATATCTTCTGGGATGTCGGTCATGCTGCGATGACCTGTGAATGGGCGCGCGAGGCCGGGAGGGGGTTCAGCCCCGCGCTATTCGCTGCCGTCGTAACCGGCTCAGGCAACGAATTGGGATTGTTCAAATGGCTGATGACGAAGACCCAGCGCTGACCGAACCTGCCATCATCATGGATGTTTTTTCCGAAGGCGTGGACATCGAGCGTATCGACGGCGAAGTGCGCTTGGTCGCCTGGGTGACGCATGGCGATGAACATCGCATCGTCAATCGACTGGTTCTGCCGGATGGGATTGCCCGCGCTCTGGCCCGGGATCTTCGGAAAGCACTTGCCTCCGGTAGTAATTGAATTAACTGCACATTCATCAAGATTGGTAACGGCCTGTGCAAAGCGTTTCGGGCGAACCGATTGAATCGTTGCACCGTGATATTTTGGGTGATCTCTTCCGACTTGGGCCAAGAAAACAGGCCCGAACGGGGGAGAATATTTATGGGTATTGTTCTGACCGAACCGGCCATCGTGCCAGACATTTTTGTTTCGGGACGCCTCGAACCCGAGGACTTGGGCGACGGGCTTCTGAGATTCACCTTCTTCTCCAAGCAGAAATCGATCCACGACAACGGCGTGGAAGAACACGTCATTGTCGCCAGACTGGTGATGCCGGCTGCTCTGGTTCTGGCCAACATGCCAAGCACCATGAAGGCGCTGGGTGTAGCCTGTTGCGGTGGGGAGCGATTGAGACTGGCACATTAGGCCACGACCTCCAGCAGAGTGGAGATGGCCGCGACGTAGGCATGATGTGCCGCCTCTGGCGTCGGGAATGTGCCCAGATATTTGTTCTTGCCACCAATCGACGCTTGGGCTTGGAAGCGCCCGTGCCTGATCGTGACACCCTTTGGCAGGCCGATGTTCACGCGGTGAAGAGGCTTGTCCGTCTTGCGGTGGCCTCCCCTTCTGAGCCTCTGAACAACTTCAGCATGGTCGGGGTGATTTTTGCGATAGGGATTGTTCGGCTGGACCGTGCCGTTGTGGATACCTGTGGCGATGTAGACATTGCCTGTGGCATAGTATCCAGCATCGCCGAACCGGCACATCATGTAGCCTTGTCCACGGCCACGCTGCTCCCATTTGCCGGACTTCTGCCAGATATCCCACCACTCCAGAATGGTAAGGTTCCACTCAATGCCGCGCCGTTTAGCGCTACGCTCCTGAGCCCTGTAGGCACCAAGGACGGCCTTCCCGTAGGTAGACCCATTGGCGCGCATCTCTTTGCTCAGAGAGGCAAAGGACTGATAGTCGGCGAACGAACAGCCGTAACGCGCCATGAACTTGGCGTTTTTCTTGGCTTCTGCGCTTTGCTTGCGGGTTACGGCTCGCGCCGACTGGCCGCCGTCCTTGCCGACGATGCCGTGGTATTTCTTCAGGATCTGGCGCACCCGCTCCCGAGTGACCGAGTATACGGCGCCAATCTCTTCAAGCGTTTTGCCAGCCTTGTACATGGCGGCCATCGGCTCGGAACGAGCATCGTTCATGGACGTCCCGGCGTGGCGAAACGGGATGGCATATTCGCGGCCATATTGGCCGACCGTGGCCACCGACAGGCCAAGCTCTGCGGCGGTTTCGGCGCGGGTCAACCCGCGAGACGCACAGTCTCGAATGCTGTTGAGGTTTACTGCGCTCGTCGGCACAGGCAAGGAAGCGCGTTTAGCGTACGTTCTGACCGTGGTCGCTGTAATGCCAAGGAAGTTCGCCGTCTCGGTCTGGTTGAAGCCAGCCGCGAAGCATTCCTTGACGCGCTCGACGCGCTGCTCCCAGAGTTCCGGCCTCACGACGCGGCCTCCAATTCCCCATACAGATCGGGGCGGAGTTCGCCGCGCGGGATGCCGCTTACCCTCTCAACGATCAGCACCCGATCGCTAGGAACGCGATCCCACTGCGAGACCGCGCTATGAGTGATCCCGCACGCCCTGGCGACCTCGGTCAGCCTGCCGCGTCCTTCGTTGATCCAAGTGGTAAGTTTTTCCATGATGGCTGCGACGTTAGCGTGACTAACGCGGCTTGTCTACAAAAATCGTTAGTTTGGCTGTCTTGCCCGAAAAAAAGTGCCGGAAGAAAATGCAAGGATGGCTAAACAGGCCCGACAAAACACCAAGGAACGCAGGCCAGTCCGACATTATGTCAAGGAATGGCGGGTGTACCGTGACCTGACCCAAGACCAGCTCGCCGAGCGGGTCGATCGTTCGCGCGGCCTGATTTCTCAGATCGAAAGCGGCACGACCGAATTGACAGAGGAAATGGTCTATGCACTGGCGGACGCTTTCCGCCACACGCCAGGCGACGTCTTCAGGGTCAATCCCTTGAAAGAGGGCACGGTGGTCGATATCACCGATGCGCTTCGTGGCCAGCCCGCCGACTTGCAAGCCGAGGCGCTTGGCTTCGTTCGCGGAATCGTTGGCGGCCGTAAGCAATAACCAATCTTCCGTAGAGCTAAATCTAAAAGGTTCTGAAGGTCGCGAGAGGTGGGGTTCCGGCCAAAGCTTCCCCCTACCCCATGGCATTGCCACAGAGCCGGGGGAAACCATGGGCCGATGTCCTGAAGGCCTGAGCCGGTAGGGGACACGTACCAGGACGCCTCTCGGCAATCCGTCCTTACTTTCAGGCAGCACGCTAGGACTTTCGCTTCCAGCGCCTTCGGCTTCACCTGCAAGGGGAATTGCACCCCCGTCGCCGATTCTTTCGCTAACGCTTCTCTCACAAGCCGGCGACCTCTTCAAGAAAAATAGTTAGTCAGCCTATCGCTTTTCGCGGTACATCGGGTTCGGCTGTGGTAGTGTGACGAACGAAACGAGAGGAAACTCTCATCAAC
>NZ_RZTF01000890.1:0-572 GCF_004023175.1 Mesorhizobium sp. M7A.F.Ca.MR.362.00.0.0 | reverse complement strand
AGGCGCAGTAGAGGTCGACCATCGCCCGGCCCATCGCGAGCAGCTCCTGCACGCCGGGCAGGTTCCCCAGCCGGCACATCGTCGATTGGGAGGCCAAATCCGACCCGACGGCAGCGCATCTTGGGCCATCTTGAAGACCGGATCGCAGCGCAGCCGGTTGGCGTCATTGCCATCCTCGTAGCCGGCGGCGATCATCTTCATGCGAAAGCCGATCATGTCCGCCAAGCTGTGGACGACAGCGCGGATCATCGATGCAGCGCGCCAGGCGGTCGGCCACACGCAGCCGCTTTTCCACCTCGGCCAGAGCCAGAACACCACTGTTCGAGGACAGCATGCCGCCGTCAAAGCGGGCGACGACAGACTTGCCGCCAATTGATGACAAACCGCTCAGCGGCAGCGTATGATCATTCATGGCGGGTGTGGTCTCCGGGAAATGGTTCGGATCGGCTTAAGCAACCAAATCCTACGTCATTTCAACGGTTTGCTCCACATCCGCCAACCTGTCAAGAATTTTCCGGGCTAGCATGCGGTTGAGGCCGGCGCAGCCGATGGCGACCTCGGTCTGCTGAACG
>NZ_RZTF01000889.1:248-578 GCF_004023175.1 Mesorhizobium sp. M7A.F.Ca.MR.362.00.0.0 | reverse complement strand
GGGCATCTACAAAGGTTGACGACGGGATGTGATGGCGGAGCGGCCTCGGTCGAGACTTGCCTGCCAATTCGACCCCTGACCCGACCTGAGTGCCATAGGGTTTGGAGAGGCTGGAGACTTCGAGCAGCGAAGTCCACCTTTCCATAACGATGGCCAGTCATGAGCCCCCGCAACCACCAAGCCGAAGCATATCGGCCGGATCGACCAGCGCTTGGCCAAGCGTTGCGACGTTGAAGCCGGCCGCCTTTGCATGGGTGGCGATGGCAAAGATGGGGGGCGATAAAGCCGACCGCCGTGCCGATGAAGACGCTGTTTGCGGTGGCGCCGGTG
>NZ_RZTF01000889.1:0-238 GCF_004023175.1 Mesorhizobium sp. M7A.F.Ca.MR.362.00.0.0 | reverse complement strand
AATCGGCGTGGGGTTTCCGCGCCGATCGGCACGATAAGGCATTGAAATCTCAGTGGCGGGTGGGGTCACGCTGTGGCGCCGGTTCACAATGGCGAAAGTGGGTCAGGTAATCTATCTGACACATCACCAGCATCTATGCGATATCGCCAGGCGGGTTTGTCCAAATGCTCGCATACACGAGTTGGCCGCGCCCCTCATCCCGGAACGCCGAGCTGCGTGAGATGTCAAAGTCCGAAGT
>NZ_RZTF01000888.1:254-578 GCF_004023175.1 Mesorhizobium sp. M7A.F.Ca.MR.362.00.0.0 | reverse complement strand
ATTGCCCAATTGCGCGCACAGGCCGTTGACCGCACCGTGGCGGGCCCCGGTGTCGTCGACGCTGATCCAACCGGCCGAAGCGAGCCCGGCCGTCAGAACCTGCCTCGCTTCGGCGACGAAGGCGTCGATCTTGCTGGTCAGGATCCGCACGACCTGGCGCTTGGAGATCGACACACCGAAGTCGCGCAGCAACCCGACGATCCGATCTATTTCGATTGACCCTGGTGATAAAGTGACAGCACCAGACGCCGAAGTTCCAAACCGAAGTGCCCGTCGACCCCGTCCGGCAGCGCAGCGACGACGATCCGGCCATCCGGCAGGCGC
>NZ_RZTF01000888.1:0-245 GCF_004023175.1 Mesorhizobium sp. M7A.F.Ca.MR.362.00.0.0 | reverse complement strand
GATAGCGGACCACCCGCACCCCGATCGTCAGATCCTGCACCACGAAGCTTGTCCGCCCCAGAAACCGCGAGCCCGGTGGCGGCTCATAACAAAGACGGCGTTCTTCGGTGACGATCGCCCGGCTCGAGCACGCCGCTTGGGACCGTTGCCGGAGGCGAGCTCTGCTTGGACTGCTCCATCCCGCTTGGCTTCTGCTTCGGGCGCGGCGGTAGACCTTTTAGACGCCGAATCTCATCTTTCAAAGC
>NZ_RZTF01000887.1:0-581 GCF_004023175.1 Mesorhizobium sp. M7A.F.Ca.MR.362.00.0.0 | reverse complement strand
CGCTCGGAGACTAGCTCCCTTCTCCCCGTTCACGGGGAGAAGATGCCGGCAGGCGGATGAGGGGCGGCGCCGAGTTCAACAATTGATGATCCCAACTTGGATTGGGGGCATGCACAAAGAGGAAAGAAATGCTCGAAATAGCACCGACGAAACAGGCAGCCGCATGGCTCGAATCCCTGGCGCAGGCACTCGCAGCCGGCGACGTGGCCGCTGCGAGCAACCTGTTCGTCGACGATTGCTACTGGCGCGATCTCCTGACCTTCACCTGGAACATCACCACCATGGAAGGCCGCGAAGCGATCGCCGACATGCTGGCGGCGACGCTGGCGACGGCCAAGCCGAGCGCGTGGCAACTGACCGGCGAGGCGATCTCGGACGATGGCATCATCGAGGCCTGGTTCAGCTTCGAAACCGCGGTGGCCAGGGGAGAGGGCATCATACGGCTGCGCGACGGGCGCTGCCGCACGCTGTTCACGGCAATGACGGACCTGAAAGGCTTCGAGGAGCGCAAGGGGGCGGGGCGGCCGCTTGGCGTGCGTCACAAGGCCGATCCAAAGCGCGAGACCTGGTCGGAGGCGCGG
>NZ_RZTF01000886.1:0-583 GCF_004023175.1 Mesorhizobium sp. M7A.F.Ca.MR.362.00.0.0 | reverse complement strand
GGCGGAATTCTGCTTCCGGCCCTTCAGCCCGGCTCTTCTCTGATGCCTGGGAAAGTGAATCCGGTTGCGGCCGAAGCGTTGAACCAGGTCTGCTTTTACGTATACGGCATGGACACGACGGTTGGCATGGCTGCGGAAGCGGGACAGCTTCAGCTTAATGCCATGGAGCCGATCATCCTCTTTAGCATCCACAACGCCATGGATCTTATGCGCAAAGCGGTTCTGACATTTACGAAGACCTGCGTCGAGGGCGTGCAGGCTAACGCGGCTAGATGCGAAGCCAACCTGACCGGCAGTACCGCGTTCGCAACGGAACTTGTGACGACCATGGGCTATGAGGCGGCCGCTAAAGTCGTAAAAGAAAGGCTAGCGAGTTGACAGTCTCGCGCCTTGGCGTGATGGAGCGCAGCAATGCCAAGCAAAGTCGTTTCCGGCGGATTGCTCGGCCATCAATTTCACGTTCCCAAAAGAGAGGATGGCGAAACAGAAAAGCTCACTGATAAATTCTGCCCTCAGCTTACGGCCGAGTTTTGGAAGGCAGAGGCAAGAGGAAGACAACCATCATATCGACGTAGTCAGGGCG
>NZ_RZTF01000885.1:0-591 GCF_004023175.1 Mesorhizobium sp. M7A.F.Ca.MR.362.00.0.0 | reverse complement strand
CCACGGCACCGCCTTCCGCACGCGCTGGATGAACGATGCCGTCTACCAGATCGCCAGTTTCATGCTGATGCGCAACCCGGTGACCTGGCGCTGGAGCCATGCCCGCCATCACACCGACACGATCATCGTCGGCCGCGACGCCGAGATCGCGGTGATGCGTCCGCCGGACCTGCTGCGCGCCGCACTCGCCTTCACCGGCATTCTCGATTTCCGCTATTCGCTGCCGTCGCTTGTGCGCAATGCGTTCGGCAGCATCTCGCCCGACGAGAAAAGCTTTATTCCCGAGATGGAGCTTCACAAGGTGGTCAAAGCCGCGCGCTGGCATGTCGCCATCTATGTCGCGACGATCGTGCTGGCGCTCTATTTATGGTCGTTCCTGCCGCTGGTGCTGATCGGCCTGCCGCGCCTCTACGGCAGCTGGCACATGGTGCTGACCGGCCTGCTGCAGCATATCGGCCTGGCCGATAATGTCACCGACCACCGGCTGAACACGCGCACCGTCTACATGAACCCGATCAGCCGCTTCATCTACTGGAACATGAACTATCATGTCGAACATCACATGTTCGCGATGGTGCCGTATCACGCGCT
>NZ_RZTF01000884.1:0-595 GCF_004023175.1 Mesorhizobium sp. M7A.F.Ca.MR.362.00.0.0 | reverse complement strand
CCACCATGCCCGTCCAGAAGATACACCCGCGTGTTGGCAATCGGACGCCCGATCGGGACAACTGACCCGTCAAAATCAGCCGGGCAAGTCCAGGCTGTAACGTCGATAGCTGCTTCCGTGGGACCGTATAGATTGTGCAGGCCAGTCCAAGGCAATACGCGCCGAACCTTCTGCGCAAGGGAGGCAGGAAGCGCCTCGCCACTGCACACGAGACGCTGCAGCGATGTGCAGCGATCAACACCATTCGTGTCCATAAAGCTGACCAGCATGGATGGTACAAAGTGTGCAGTGGTGATGCGTTGGCTGATTATCAAGTTTACAAGCGCATCGGGGTCTTTGTGTGCAGCCGGAGGCGCCAGCACCAGGGTCGCCCCTTCCAGCAACGTCCAGAAGAATTCCCAGGCCGAGACATCGAAGCCAAATGGCGTCTTCTGCAAGACGACGTCAGTCGCATTGAGAGCGTAGGCTTTCTGCATCCAGATCAGGCGATTGATAATAGCCCGATGCTCATTCTGTGCCCCTTTTGGCGTCCCGGTGGAGCCGGAGGTGTAGATGATGTAGGCGAGATGGCGCGCGGTCAGGCCGAGCGCGCGCG
>NZ_RZTF01000883.1:0-597 GCF_004023175.1 Mesorhizobium sp. M7A.F.Ca.MR.362.00.0.0 | reverse complement strand
GTCCACAGCTGGGCAGCGATGCCGTAGGCGGCGGCGACCTGTGAGCCGTAGGAATTGACGATGCCCATCACCGTCAGTGCCGCCGCCGAAATGACGATCATCTGCAGACCCATCGGCACGCCCTTGACGACGACGATGCGAAGCAAGGTGGGATCGGGCCGCAGCAGGGCGAGGTTGGCGCCGGCCAGCCGCAGCGGATGCTTGCGCACATAGAGCACGATCAGGATGGCGATCACGCTTACCGTCTGGCCGATCAGCGTGGACGTGGCGGAGCCCGCGATGCCGAGTTCGGGAAACGGTCCGATGCCGCGGATGAGCAATGGGTTGAGCACGATGTCGAGGACGACGGCCAGAGCCATGAAGAAGAAGGGCGTGCGTGAATCGCCGGCACCGCGCAGCACGGTCATGACGAAGGACAGAAGGTTCATCATCGGCACGGCGACGAAGATGATGCGCAGATAGGAGCGCGCGAGCGGCAAGGCATCGGCCGGTGTGCCGAGCGTGTTGAGAATGGCGTCGACCCAGATCCAGCCGCAGACCGCGAAGATAACCGAGACGAGGAAGAAGAACGTCGCGCTGGTGCCGACGATGTGGCGC
>NZ_RZTF01000882.1:0-600 GCF_004023175.1 Mesorhizobium sp. M7A.F.Ca.MR.362.00.0.0 | reverse complement strand
CGAAGGCAGCGTAGAGGCTGGGCGAGTTGATGCCCATGGCGGCGGTCAGCTCGCTCATCGATGCGCCTTCGTAACCACGGGCCCAGAACACCTCCATCGCGCGGCGCAGGGCTGCGGTTCGATCGAAAGTGCGGGGGCGGCCTCGTTCCGGCATGATGCTCTTTTCTGTGTTGATCGATACATAATTAAGTTGACGCCGACGGGCAAGGCTGACAGATATTTATGTATCGATCGTTACAAAAGGAGAAATCGATGTCATCCAACCAACTGGGCGGCAAGGCCGCGCTCGTCACCGGCGGCAGTCGCGGCATCGGCGCGGCGATTGCGCGGAGGCTGGCGGCCGATGGCGCCAGCGTCGCGCTGACTTATGTGCATGGCGAGGAGCAGGCCCGCTCGGTTGTCGCCGAAATCGAGGCCAAGGGCGGCCGCGCCATCGCGGTCAAGGCCGACAACCGCGATGCGGTGGCCATAGACAAGGCCGTCGATGACGCAGTGACCGCCTTCGGCCGGCTCGACATCCTGGTCAACAGCGCAGGGATCTGGCGGGCCGCCCCCATCGACACGCTGTCGCTCGCCGATTTCGACGAGACTATGGAGGTC
>NZ_RZTF01000881.1:0-605 GCF_004023175.1 Mesorhizobium sp. M7A.F.Ca.MR.362.00.0.0 | reverse complement strand
GAGGCGAGCTCGCCGCTGCGCGGGGTATTCGTCGCGATCCGCCACGGATCGGCCCGTCGAGCCCGGCTGCGTTGCCAGAACAGAGTTGAGCTTCCCAAGTAGCCTCTCGACCACCCCGCCTTGGTGGACGCGACCGCGATCCCGGTAGCGGATGCGAATGCCGTAGTCCTCGCACCCGCGCTGGAAGGCATGCCCTTTGAACTCCTTGGCGGAGTCGGTGACAAGCGACCTCGGTCGACCGAACATCGGCCAGCCGTGGTTGATGTCATGTGCGCTGAGCCAGGCCTCCTTTGGACACACAGCCTGCGCTAGGCAGAGCGCGACCGACAGCGCAGACGGCTTCTCGAGGGTGAGACAGAAGCCAAAGATGCAGCGTGTCGCCACGTCGGTGACGATCGTCAAGTATGCCCGGCCGATGAACGTCCCGCCGCCGTCGACGACCTCGACGAAGTTGATGTCCGTGGGCGTGTGATCTATCTGGCAGACATCCAGTGGGCGCGCCGCATGGATGTATCCTGGCCGCGGTTTGAGACGCTGGAGATGCTTCGGATTGGCGGACCGTTTCCTCGCGACCTCCTCGGGGCTGAACAGCCCGGGTATCCGGC
>NZ_RZTF01000087.1:17015-19152 GCF_004023175.1 Mesorhizobium sp. M7A.F.Ca.MR.362.00.0.0 | reverse complement strand
TGCGGATAGAGCGCGTAGGACTGGAACACCATGGCGATGTCGCGGTCCTTGGGTGCCACGTCGTTGACCAGCCGCTCGCCGATGCGGATCTCGCCACCGGAAGCCTCCTCCAGCCCGGCGATCATGCGCAAAAGCGTGGACTTGCCGCAACCTGACGGCCCAACCAGGACGACGAACTCGCCATCGGCGATTTGAAGGTCGACCGCGTGCAGGACACGGACGGCGCCATAGTCCTTGCGGACCTTTTCGAGCGTAACAGAGGCCATCGATCTATCCTTTGACGGCGCCGGCGGTCAGGCCGGTGACGAGATAGCGTTGCAGGAAGGCGAAGAAGATGCAGACCGGGATCAGCGCCAGGATGGATGCCGCCATCATCTGTCCCCAGTCGACGGCGAACTTGCCGATAAAGGTGAGCAGGCCGACGGCAAAGGTCTTCTGGTCGTCGCTGGAAATCAGCATCAGCGCGAACAGAAGCTCGCTCCAGGCGGCGGTGAAGACGAAGCCGAGCGTCGCGCCCATGCCGGGCAGCGTCAGCGGCACGATCACCTTGCGCATGGCCTGCGCGCGGGTGCAGCCGTCGATCATCGCGGCCTCTTCCAAATCCTTGGGGATGCCGTCGAAGAACGACTGCATCAGGAAGGTGGCAAAGGCCGTGTTGAAGGCGGTGTAGATGATGATCAGCCCGGTCAGGCTGGTGATCAGGCCGATCTGCCCCATCACGCGGTAGATCGGCGGAATGACCATCACCAGCGGAAAAGTCTGGGTGAGCAGCAACATCAGCGCCAAGGCTGCCTTGCCGCGAAAGGTGAAGCGCGACATGGCATAGCCGGCGAGCGTGGCGATGATCGTCACCAGTGCCGCCGTCGAGACCGAGACGATGACGCTGTTGAGGAAATAGCGCGGGAAATCGGTCGTCTCGAGCACGGTGACGAAGTTCTGCAGCGTCATGTGCGACGGCCAGAAGGTGATGCCTTCGGAATAGAGCAGCCGCTCCGGCGTGACCGAGATCTTCAGCGTCCAGTAGATCGGGAACAGGGCAAAGATCACATAGGCAGCAATTGCCGCGTAGAGGCCGATGCCGCCGAAGAAGCGCTGCGAGGCCGTGCGTCCTGCGATCATCAGACGTGCCTCACCAACGTGCGGCGGATGCCGATCAGCGCAATCGCATAGGCGATGAGCAGAACGAGCAGCAGCACTGCCACCGCCGAGGCATAGCCCTTGTCCAGCGATTTGAAGGCGCTGACATAGATGTAGACCGGCACCGTGTTGGTCGAGCCGGCCGGTCCGCCCTCCGTCATCACGAAGATCAGGTCGGTGAAGGTGGCGATCCAGATGGTGCGCAACATCACAGTGATGGCGATGGTCGGCGCCAGAAACGGCAGCGTCACCTTGGTGAAGCGCTGCCAGGGCGAGGCTCCATCGATAGCCGCTGCCTCATGCAGTTCCGATGGAATGGATTTCAGTGCCGCCAGGAGCGTGATGGCGAAGAACGGAATGCCGAACCAGATATTGGCGACGATCGGTCCCCACATGGCGGTAGAAGGATCGGACAGCACATTGGTCGGCTCGGCTTTCAGCCCCAACGCAAACAGCCAGTGCGGCAGCGGGCCGATGATCGGATTGAACAGCCAGGCCCAGGTCAGGCCTGACAAGAAGGACGGCACCGCCCAAGGCAGGAAGACCAGGGCTTGTACTGCCTTGCGGCCGCGAAACGGCTTGTCGAGCAGGAGCGCCAGGCCAAGGCCGAGGAAGAACTGGAAGAAAAGGCTGGCGACGGTCCACCACAACGTGTTGACCAGCGCCTGCCCCAGCACCTGATCCGACAGCATCGCCTGGTACTGCCCGAGCCCGACATATTCGGACTTGAACGCCGAGAACTTGCGGAAGGAGTAGCTGATGCCGATGACCAGCGGCACCAAAAGCACCACGACCAGCAGGATGATCGCCGGGCTGAGATAGAGCCATGGCTCGATGGCGGCGTGGGATAGCCGCTTCTTTCGCGGCTGGCCTGCGGATCGGATTTCAGACACGGCATAAGTCATTGGGTGCTAAATCGTCTCCT
Organism: Mesorhizobium sp. M7A.F.Ca.MR.362.00.0.0; assembly: GCF_004023175.1. Taxonomy (NCBI): domain Bacteria; kingdom Pseudomonadati; phylum Pseudomonadota; class Alphaproteobacteria; order Hyphomicrobiales; family Phyllobacteriaceae; genus Mesorhizobium; species Mesorhizobium sp. M7A.F.Ca.MR.362.00.0.0. The sequence continues at coordinate 17,090 of NZ_RZTF01000087.1, read as the reverse complement.
GGAGGAGCGCCGGAATTGGCGACAAGCGTCCTTCTCCCCGTTCACGGGGAGAAGATGCCGGCAGGCAGATGAGGG
>NZ_RZTF01000087.1:11845-17005 GCF_004023175.1 Mesorhizobium sp. M7A.F.Ca.MR.362.00.0.0 | reverse complement strand
CGAGGCATAGCGCCGCCCCTCATCCGGCCCTATCGGGCCACCTTCTCCCCGTAAACGGGGAGAAGGGAAGAAAAACTACTTCTTGTTCTTCGCCAGCCAGTCCTGCTGTTCCTTGGTCAGGAAGGCAGCCCATTGGTCGGCGACGTCCTTGGCCGTCTTCTGGCCAAGCAGCACTTCCTGAAAATTCTTGATCGCCACCTGGTCGACGAAATTGCCGAGGTTCTCCAGATGCGTCGGCGGGGTGACCATTTCATATTTGGAGCTGTCGCTGAGCTCCGTGAACCAGCCTTTGAACTGCTCCGTCTTGAAATGGGGATCCTGGTCCGCACCGTTGTGGATCGGGACGACGCCGACTTCCTTGGCCCATTCCAGATTGTCCTTCGGCGACAGAAGCGTCGCCATCAGCTTCCAGGCGTCGTCCTTGTGCTGCGAGTTGGCAAACATCGCCCAGCCGGCATAGCCCAGCGTCGGATAGGATTTGCCGCTCGGTCCGACCGGCAAAGGCGCCACGGCGAAATCGTCCGCGCTCATCTTGTCGGCGATGCCGAGCAGCGCGTCCGGATCCTGGTTGAGCATGGCACAGGTGCCGGAATAGAAGCCGGTGACCGTTTCGTTGAAACCCCAGCTCACTGCATCCTTCGGCGCCAGTCCGTCCTTGTACATGTCGGCCAGCATCTGCAGGCCCTTGACCGAGCCTTCTTCGTTGATCGTCGAAGTGCCGTCCTCGTTGAAGTAGCCGCCCTTGCCGGCGGCGATGTTCATGAACATGTGCATGCCGTTGAAGGCGCCCGGCCCGCCGCGCAGGCAGTAGCCGTACTTCCCCGGGAGCGCGGAAATCTTCTTGGAATCGGCGATGAAATCGTCGAGCGTCGCCGGTGGGCCGTCGAGGCCGGCCTCCTTGAACAGTTTCTTGTTCCAGAACAGCGCGTTCACATAGTAGCCGTAGGGGATCATGAACTGGGTGTCGTTGACGGTCGAGCCGAACTGCTTGGCGCGGTCGCCCAGCGTCTTGGCGTCATCCCATTTGGCCATATAGGGGCCGAGATCCTCAAGCTGGGCATTGTTGGCGTAGAGGCCCATCCAGCGTTCCGGCATTTCGACGATGTCAGGGGTATCGCCGGCCTGCACCATGGTCAGGAATTTCTCGAACGCCTGGCCCCAGGGCAGCGAGATAAGCTCGACCTTGATGCCCGGATTGGCGGTTTCGAATTCGGCGATCTGCTTCTTCAGGAATTCGGTGCGCGGCGGGCTGGTGATGACTTCGACCATTTTCAGGGTCGAGTCGGCCACGGCATTTCCGGCTGAAATCGCCAGCCCCGCAACGGTGGCCAGCATGACTGTCAGTTTTTTCATGTTCAAGACTCCCATTTTGAACCCGCTTGTTATTTTCTGGCTTTTTCGAAGGCCTGGGCCACGTCGGCCCACAGGTCTTCGACACTCTCCAATCCGACATTGAAGCGGATGGTTCGGGGGCTGACGCCGAAGCGCGCCATCGAATTCAGGCCCGGCGTCTGCTCCAGCGACGCCTTGGCCGGTACGACCAGGCTTTCATGCCCGCCCCAGCTGACGCCGATGCGGAAATATTTCAGCGCGTCGACGAAGACGGGGATGTCGATATCGTCCGTCACCTCGAAGGAGAACAGCCCGGCATAGCCGGCCAGCGTCGCCTTGCCCGGATGGTTCGAATAGACGGGGTGGTTGACCCGCTCGACATCGGCATGCGCCTTCAGCCGTTCGGCGATGGTCAGGCCGCTCTTCATGTGGTGCGGCAGGCGCAGCGGCAGCGTGCGCAGGCCGCGCAGCAACAGCCAGGCCTCGAATGGCGACAGCTTGCCGCCGAGATAGGAATAGGTCTGCTCGTTGATGTGCCTGATATGAGCGGCCGAACCCGCGACGACGCCAGCGACGGTGTCGCTGTGGCCGCCAAGGTATTTCGAGGCCGAATGCAGCACCAGATCGACGCCATGCATGATCGGCTTCTGGAAGACCGGCGTCGCCCAGGAATTGTCGATGGTGGTGACGATGCCCTGCTCCTTGGCCAGCCGTGTCAGATGCACGATGTCCTGCAGCTCGAACATCATCGAGGTCGGGCTTTCCAGATACAGCAGCTTGGCGCCGGGAAGTGCCGCTGCCACCGCATCCGGGTCGGAGCCGTCGACATAATCGACCTTGATGTTGAGCCGCGGCAACAGCCGCTCGAACAAACGGTAGGCATCGCCATAGCAATTGCGCACCGCCACGATGCGCTCGCCTGCCCCAACGAACGCAAGCACCGTGGCGCTGATCGCCGCCATGCCGCTGGAAAAGCCGCGCGCGGCTTCTGCGCCCTCAAGCGCTGCCACGCGCGCCTCGAACTCCATCACCGTGGGATTGTCGCCACGCGAATAGATCGGCTGCTTCCGTTTGCCGGCAAAGGTATCGGCCATCTCGGCATAGCTGGCGAAGGTGAACAGCGAGGTCTGGTAGATCGGCGGCACCACCGCACCGCCGGGGAACGGTTCGTCATGCGCCAAGAGTGTCGCCGCCTCGGCGAGATAGTCGTGATCGAAACCGGATGGATGCTCGTTCATGTCTGGCTCGAAAGTTTGAGTTTGGCGGCACCGCGCTTGAGGTCGTCCTCGACGGTGGCGATCAGCTTGAGCGCCTCGGCGCGGGCGCCCTGCGGGTCGCGCGCGGCAATGCATTCGTAGATGGTGCGGTGGTAGGGAAAGCTGGCGTGGCCGAAGTCGCGCACGCCGAGCGGATGCTCCCAGAAGCGGTGGAACAACTCGTACATGGCGGCGATGATCTGCTCGAACAGCGGATTACCCGAGGCCCGGTAGATCGCCTGGTGGAACTCCCAATCCTCTTCCGACGACATGCCGTCGCGCGTGCGGAACGCCTGCTCCATGATGTCGAGCTTGCGCGCGATCTCGGCGATGTCGGCCTGACTGGCGCGTTCGGCGCAAAGAGCTGCGGCCTCCGCCTCCAGCGCGCGGCGGATCTCCATCGTCTGCATCAGGCTGGTGAAATCATTGCCGCCGGCCAGCGTCAGCGGCATGTGCAGCATATCGTGTGAGACAGCCGCCTTGAGATAGGTGCCGCTGCCCTGCCGGCGCTCGACGAGGCCGAGCCCTTCCCAGCGTGTCAGCGCCTCGCGCACGGTGTTGCGGCTGACCTTCAGCCGCTCGGCCAGAATGCGCTCGGTTGGAAGCCGCTCGCCCGGCTGCAAGGCCTCGGCGCGAACAAAGCCCACCAAGGCCTTCAGCACGGCGTCGTCGCGCGCCGTGGTCTGAATGGGTGGCAGGCTGTTCTGGTCCACAAATCCTCCAAGTGGTCCAATGGTCCAACCAATTTCTGCACAGAAGGAAACTCCTGTCAACCAACTGTCAGGAGCACTGTCGGAGGGAGCGACGCAATACTTTCAAGGCGGTCGCGCGATCGCGCTTCGATTCGCGTCTGCTAACCTGCGGTGGCAGGCGGCCCGAACCAGGTGGTCAGCGCGTCCACCAGGCCCTGTTGGGTTCCCGCCCCGGCCCAAGCCACATAACCATCGGGCCGGATCAAGACCGCGTCGGGCGAAACGACCGTCCCGAGAGCCGGGAGGTCCCAGATACCGGCGTAACCGGCGTCGATCTGCCGGACCCGATCAGCCCAGGGCGCGATGTCCAGCCTGCCGGGCTCACCGAGGCTGAGCAGCACGGGCCGCGCGTCGTGCAGCAAGGTGAAGACCCGCAACAGTCCGCCGGCGGTGGCCAGATCAAGATCGGGTATTCGCCGCCCAAGCAGTGGATGCCCCTCGCCAAGGTCGTAATGAACACCCAGACCAGACATCTCCGCGGCGATTTTCTTGCGAGCTTCATCCATGCCGAGCAACTCGGCAACGGTATCGGCCAAGGCCTTGCTGCGGTCATCCGTGCGGCGAAGCGCAACCTGCGCCATCGTGTTGCGCAACACGCGGGCGGCGACCGGATGACGCTCGGCGTGATAGCTGTCGAGCAGGCTTTGCGGCGATGTCCCCTTGATGATTTGGGCCAGCTTCCATCCAAGGTTCACCGCATCCTGCACGCCGATGTTGAGGCCCTGTCCGCCCATCGGAGGATGGATGTGCGCGGCATCACCCGCCAGCAGCACGCGCCGGTCGCGATATGCGGCAGCCTGGCGCGTCATGTCGGTGAAGCGGGAGAGCCAGGTCGGGCTGTGAACCCCGAAGTCGGTGCCGTAGATGGCAGTCAGCGCCTCGCTGAGCTCGCGCAGGGTCGGTTCGCCGCGCGCCTCCAGGCATGGCTCCGTCAGCACGACGCCAACCTTCCTGCCGTCCTCGATCTTACCCAGGGCATGAATTCCGGAGGCGTTGCTGCGGAAGCCCCATGCCGGTTCTTCCGACATTTCGACCTCGGCAATCAACCAGCTCATCGTCGGATCCCATCCGGCAAACTCGATACCGGTCGCCTTGCGAATGGTGCTGCGGCCTCCGTCGCACCCGACCAGATATGCGGCCCTCAGGCGGTGACCGGTGGACAGTTCGACATCGACGCCGCTGTCGTCCTGGGTAAACCCCGCAACCTCGTGTTCACGATAGATCGGCACCTTCAACTCGCCGACCCAGTCGGCCAGGATGCGCTCGATGTGGTTTTGCCGCAGTGCCAGCAGATAATTGTGGCGCGTGGGAAAATCGCTGATGCCTAACCGGATCATGTGGAAGCCCACGGACGGCGATATCTGTCCCTGTGAAAGAAACCGATCCACAATTCCGCGCTGGTCGAGCACCTCAAGAGTGCGCGCATGCAGGCCGCCTGCGCGCAATCCTGCCAATTTCTGATCCGGTCGCCTTTCGAAAATGGCAACGTCCACGCCTGCCAGCGCCAGTTCGCCTGCCAACATCAATCCCGTCGGACCACCCCCGGCGATCACAACCGCATGATCTGAAATCATTATCATAACTCCCGTTTTCCGCACCCTGGCTTGGGTCGCGGTTTTACGGGAGGAGCCGGGTCTTGCTGCAAGCCCCTTGTGCGCCATATGTATGAAATGGAAGGGGTGCTCTTCCCCTCGTCGTTGGCTGCCCTCACAGCGAAACTGTGTAGGAACGACTACCCCGATTTCACATGCAAAAACGCAGATTCCTCCGTACTTTGGCACGGAGTTCTGATGTTCTTTTGGAGAGAAGGGGGCCGGTCG
>NZ_RZTF01000087.1:0-11835 GCF_004023175.1 Mesorhizobium sp. M7A.F.Ca.MR.362.00.0.0 | reverse complement strand
CCCCACGGACCCAGGAGATGCGGCGGACCTGAGCATCATGGGGTATTCCCAGGATCGGAGCCGGTTTTCTATCCTCGTGCCGGCTTCGTCTTGGCCTGCACAGTTGCGCAAGAGCTTATGAAAATCAACAGTTTCTTAACCAAGGCTCGCGAATCGCTTGGATTAAGGTAAACGGGTAACCCTGTCGGGTTGACAGGATAATCGGGGCTGGATCGCTACGCCGCCTTGGCGACGACGCGATTTCGGCCGCCGCTTTTGGCTTCGTAGAGCGCGAGATCGGCACGCTTCATCAGCGCCGCCACCGTGTCCACGCCCTTCAGCACCGACGACACGCCGACGCTGACCGTGACTTCGATCGCCTTGCCGTCCTGCCCGATGGCGAAAGCCGCCTGGGCGATTTCGGCGCGAATGCGCTCGGCTACCTTCTCGGCCACCGCGCCCTCGGTGTCCGGCATCACCACCACGAACTCCTCGCCGCCAAAGCGGCAGGCAAGGTCGATACCCCTGACATTCTTGCGCAGCCGTCGTGCGAATTCCCGCAGAACCTCGTCGCCGCCGTCATGACCGTGCGCATCGTTGATCGCCTTGAAGCGGTCGAGGTCGGTGATCATCACCGACAGCGGCCGGCGCCGCGCCACGGCGCGATCGAACAGCGTCTGCAGGTGGCTGTCCAGATAGCGGCGGTTGTGCAGCCCGGTCAGTCCATCGGTCACCGCCATTTCGATGGTCTGGGTGACGCTGGCGCGCAGCTGGTCGTTGTAACGCTTGCGGCGCACCTGGGTGCGCAGCCGCGCCGTCAACTCCTGCTGGTCGATCGGCCGCATCAGATAATCATTGATGCCGAGTTCGAGGCCGCGGATGATGCGTTCCTCCTCGCCCTCCTCCGCCAACAGGATGATCGGCACGAAACGGGTGCGATCGAGCGAGCGCAACTGCGAACAGAGCCTCAGCGGATCGAAATCGGCGAACGCGGTCGAGATCATCACGCATTCATAGGACGTCTCGGCGGCCTGGAAGAAACCGGCATGCGGATCATGTGTGACGTCGAGATCGGCCCGGTCGCGCAGCATCTTCTGGATGCGCTCGACGGATGATTTGCGTTCGTCGATCAAAAGCACCTTGGGCGTCGTGTCCTCGGATGCGAAATTGCGGCTGAGCAACTCCTCGATGCCGATGTTGCGCGTCGTCGAGGCGCGCAGCCGCAACTCGTCGGTCAGCGACTTCAGGCGAACCAGGCTCTTGACGCGCGTCATAAGCTGCAGGTCGTTGACCGGCTTGGTCAGGAAGTCGTCGGCACCGGCCTCGAGCCCGCGGACGCGGTCGGAGACCTGATCGAGCGCGGTGATCATCACCACCGGAATGTGCGATGTCGCCGGATCGCTCTTCAGCCGCCGACAGACCTCGAAGCCGTCCATGTCCGGCATCATCACGTCGAGCAGCACGACATCGACCTTGCCGTTCTCACAGGTCTCGATCGCATCCGGCCCGTTGGTGGCGGTCAGCACTTCGAAATATTCGGCCAGCAGCCGCACTTCCAGCAGCCGCACATTGGCAGGGATATCGTCGACGACGAGGATCCGCGCAGTCATTTCACAAGGCTCCGGCTCGGCTGAAGGGGCACATCACGCATCGCCCAGATAGGATTTGATGGTTTCGATGAAACGCGGCACCGAGATCGGCTTAGAAATATAAGCCTCGCAGCCGCCCTGGCGGATACGTTCCTCGTCGCCCTTCATGGCGAAGGCGGTCACCGCAATGACCGGGATGACGTGCAGTTCGTCGTCTTCCTTCAGCCATTTGGTCACTTCAAGCCCCGACACTTCAGGCAATTGGATATCCATCAGGATCAGATCCGGCCGGTGCTGGCGCGCCAAATCGAGCGCTTCCAGACCGTTTCGGGTGCGCACGGTCTCGTAACCGCTTGCCTCGATGAGGTCCCGAAAGAGCTTCATATTGAGCTCATTGTCTTCGACGATCATAACCTTCTTCGGCATCGATTTCCCGTCCCGGCTGCCCTTCCGCTTCGAAGGCAACCGTCATGCGCCCATGTCTGAACGCATCAAACCCTGCTTCACTTTACGGCAATATGATTGACGAAACGGAAATCCGCGGCTGGAAAACAGCGCGAATTCCACCTCGTCCCCTGCGCGTCCAAAGGGCGCGCCACGCTCTAATGGCTTGCCGCAAGCAACTCTTGCCATTACTGCGGGAGAGACTCATTCCACACACCGAAGGTAGTGATGGCAAACGCAGCGTCAATGCGCGAAGAAGCGGAATCGATTGCCGTGAAGGCCCTGGGCTTCGTCGCCTCCGATCCGGAGCTTCTGCCGCGCTTTCTGGCAATCACCGGCATAGAGGTCCATTCGATCCGCAAAGCCGCCAGCGAGCCGGGTTTTCTGGCCGGTGTCCTGCAGTTCATCCTCGCCCACGAGCCGACTCTGATGCGCTTTGCCGAGGAAACCGGCACCCCGCCGGCGGCTGTCGGCAAAGCCTTGCGGTCGCTGCCGCTGGGCGACGACAACCACGAGCATTCCATATGAGCGATGATCCGGAAACCGCGCGCCAGATCGAAGAACTGGCAGCCGACGACCGACCCTTGCTTGTCCTCGATGTCGACGATGTCGTGCTCGAATTCATCCGACCGTTTCCGAATTTCCTCAAGGCGCGCGGCTATGGCCTGACGCTGGCCTCGTTCCGGCTGACCGGCAACATCGCAGAGACCGCCAGCGGCCGCCTGATCGAACAGCCCGAAGTCACGGCACTGCTGGCCGATTTCTTTGACGCGCAAGCCGATTGGCAAAACATTACTGACGGCGCGGCAGAAGCCCTGGCAGGGCTTGGCGATCGCGCGGAAATCATCTTGCTGACGGCCATGCCGCACAAACACCGTGCCGTGCGTCGCGTCCATCTCGAGGCGCTTGGGCTGAGTTACCCGCTTCTGACCACTGAAATGGCCAAAGGACCGGCAGTGGCCAAGCTTCGCGGCAAGGCCGGCCGACCGGTGGTCTTCGTCGACGATCAGCCGCACAATCTGGCGTCGGTACGGGAATCGGTCGCCGACGCCGAACTGTTCCACCTGATGGCCGACAATTCGCTGCGCGCATTCCTGCCGCCGGTGACGGACGATGTGGTCGTCGTCCAGGACTGGCACGAGGCAGCGCCCAAGATCGCAAGCGCGCTGGGGCTCTGAACTCCAGCTTCAGGGTTCAGTTCGCACCTGCGCCGCCGCTGTCGTCTCCGCTGTCATCGGCGCCGTCACCATCATCCATGCTGTCGTCCACGGCCGGATCGGCGGGCTTCAGCATGACGCCATTGACGGTGACCGAGCCATCGGCCTTGGCATTGACGATCCATTCCAGCCGGCCATCGGGCAGCGTCTTGCCAAAGCCCTTCGCCATGAGAGCGACTGGCACGTATTGGCCAACCTCCGGTTCCGACTTTGCCGCTTCCTGCAGGCCTTCGACAAGCTTGTCGAAGCCGGCGACATCGACGGTTACGCTTCCTTCGGGCTTTTCGCCTGGGAATGTCATCTCGCCTTCCAGCGCGATCTCCGTGTCCTTGTTCTTTACGGTGCTGTGGCCAAGCACGACCTTCGGCATCTTGGCCAAGAAGTCGACTTTAAGCTGCTCGCCGAATTCGGCCGACAGAGGGGGATTCTTATTGAGATCAAAGGCTTCGATCGCCTTCTTCGCCATGCTGTCGAGATCGATATTGGCGCCGCCAAAGTTCAAATCGACATCGGTGGGCAACAACCCCACGCTCCAGCTCGGCAGAAGCTGGGTCGGCACGGTCAGCCCCGATGCCTTGATGCCGTACGTGATCGTGCCGTTCTGGGCGACGCCATCGGTGCCGAACACGGTGCTGAGCTGGGTGGCGCCGAAATTGCCGACCGGGCTTTCCACCGCAAAATCCTTGAAACCGTAGGTCCCGTCGATACGCTGCCAAAGCGGCAAGGCGGCGAGCAGAAGCGATTTGAGCTGCGCCTGGTTGGCCTTCAGCGTCGCCTCGTCCTCGTTGGCCACCGCAAAGGCCAGGAGATCGAGCAATGGCTTGGTCCGCACGCCCTTGCCGCTGGCTTCGACCGACAGTTCAGGCGACCTGACGGTGACCGGGAATTTCAGCCCGCTCTCGGGGTCATCGAAATTGATCGCTTCGACAAAACTCGACACCTTCTGCGAGGTTGTGAAATCGACGCCCCCGGTCGCCGACTTGGTCGCGGCAACGGTCGCGATGCCGGCGCCCGTGCTGGCTTCCATGTGCTGCTTGGCATCCTTCGATGCCATCGTCATGCCGGCCATCGAGCTGGTGCCGCTGGTGAAGGCCGCCAGATTTGGATCGTAGACGCCCGAACCCTTGCCGTCCTTGATCGAAAACTGAGTGCTTTGCAGCCCCTCGGGTCCGTTGAACTCGAAGGAGGCAGTTTGGGAGAAATCCATGGAGACATCCCAGGACCCGTCGCTGCGCGGCTTGACCATCAGGGCATAGGGCGCGAAGTCGAACTTCAGCAGTTTCTGGTCCGGAAACGATGCCGCAAGTGCCTTGAAATCGAACAGGATCCTGTAGGCGCCACCTTCAAGCGAAACTTTCAAAATGCCTTTGTCGATGGCCTGCTTGCCGACATAGCGGGACAAGTCGTCGGATAATTGCTTCGCACCCTGACTATCGACGGTCTGACCGAACGCAGGCGCGCTCAACGCAAGGAGGAAAACGAATGGCAGGGCACGGTTCACGCGAATTCTCCGTTTGACCTAATGCATGTCGCCCAAAGTGGGTCCCGGTTTGGGAGAACGACATGCATAAACAAAACCCCAAAGCGCATGCGCTTTAGAAGGGACGTCCGTCTGGTATGAAATTACTGCTGCAACCGCAAGGTGAGATCAACAAGCCACGAGCGGACCTCATCAAAGCACCAGCCGCATCAGCGGGCGGCCCGCCTTGCGTTCCACCAGCCGCTCGAAACCCGCCTTCTCGAAGACCCGTGACGAACCGACGAACAGGCCGATCGAGCGCGAATCGCGAGATAGATCCATCGGGCACGCCTCGAGCAGCCGGGCTCCATTCTGGCGGGCGAAATTGATGCCGCCTTCGACGAGGCGATGCGTGATGCCCCTGCCGCGGGCCTTGACGCGGATGAAGAAGCAGGAGATTGCCCAGACGCCCGGATCCGCTCCGTCGGCAGGATCGACCGGTGCCGAGCCCCTGCCCTGATTGTTCCATTCGGGCACGTCGGCGCGCGGTCCGATCTGCATCCAGCCGACCGCCTGACCGTCCTCGAATGCCAGCAGTCCGGGCGGCGGGCCGGCCTCGATACGCGCCTTGATGTGGTCCTTGTTGCGTTCCCGGCTGCTCTCGCGGCGCATCGCCGGCGCCAGCCGGAAATGCGTGCACCAACAGCCGTAGCAGGCGCCTTGCTTGCCGAAGAGGTCCTCGAATTCAGCCCAAAGCTCGGGTGCAAGTGGCGCTATGGTCGTGCTCATGCGTTCTCCCCAGGCCAGCCTTGTCGCTGGCCTTGCACTGTCGTACCATTGCATCTGTTCTCTTTATGTTCGCAGCGATGGCGGCCCCTGTCAACAATCCCGATCACGGTTTTTGCCGCGACTGCCTGACGTTTCAGCGCAGCCAGGCGCGCCGCTGCGAGCGCTGCGGCAGCCCGCGGCTTGCGCGCCATCCAGAGCTTTACCGGCTGCATCTGGCCCATATCGATTGCGACGCCTTCTATGCGGCGATCGAAAAGCGCGACAATCCGGCGCTCAAGGACAAGCCGCTGATCATCGGCGGCGGCAAGCGCGGCGTCGTCTCCACCGCATGCTATATCGCCCGCATCCAGGGCGTGCGCTCGGCCATGCCGATGTTCAAGGCGCTCGAAGCCTGCCCGGAGGCGGTGGTCATCAGCCCCAACATGGAAAAATACGTGCGCGTCGGCCGCGAAGTGCGCGCCATGATGCAAGCGCTGACACCGCTGGTCGAGCCGCTGTCGATCGACGAGGCGTTTCTCGACCTCGCCGGCACCGAACGACTGCACGGCCTGCCGCCCGCTGTGGTGCTGGCGCGCTTCGCGCAGGCCGTCGAGAAGGAGATCGGCATCACCGTTTCGGCCGGCCTGTCCTATTGCAAGTTCCTCGCCAAGATTGCGTCTGACTTTCGCAAGCCGCGCGGTTTCTCGGTCATCGGCGAGGCCGAGGCAGTCGGCTTCCTCTCGGCGCAGCCGGTGACCATGATCTGGGGTGTCGGAAAGGCATTCAACGCCACGCTGGAGCGTGACGGCATCCGCACTATCGGCCAGTTGCAGCAGATGGATCGCGGCGACCTGATGCGCCGCTACGGCACGATGGGCGACCGGCTCTACCACCTTTCGCGCGGCGAGGACGTCCGCCGCGTCGATCCCGACCAGGATGCCAAGAGCGTATCGGCCGAAACCACCTTCGACACCGACATCGCGTCGCTGGAGGAACTGGTCGCGGTTCTCAGGGGTCTTTCGGAAAAGGTCTCGGCACGGCTGAAAAAATCAGGCATTGCCGGGCGCACCGTGGTGCTGAAGCTGAAGACCCAGGATTTCAAGCTGCGCACGCGCAATCGCCAGCTCGGCGATCCGACCCGGCTCGCCGACCGCATCTTTCAGACCGGGGTGGAGCTTCTGCGCAAGGAAACCGACGGCACGAAGTATCGGCTGCTTGGCATCGGCGTCAGCGACCTCTCGGACGACGACAAGGCCGACCCGCCCGATCTGGTCGACATCCAATCGCGCAAGCGCGCCATGGCCGAAGGCGCCATCGACGCCCTGCGCGACAAGTTCGGCCGCAAGGCGGTGGAAACCGGCTACACATTCGGCAAGGGCCGCCACACCCATCCGCCGGAGCCGCTCGAGGATTAGGTGCGCTGCAGATCAATCCTGCTCGTCACCACGCTCTTGCCGGTTTTCGGGTCGGTGTCGATGACGGTCAGCCGCATGCCGTTCTCGCCGCGTTTCTCGACCTTCATCTGCGCCTTTCGGTCGCCATTGACCTCCTTGGCCCAGCGAATGCCCAGGTTGATCGCGTTGCCCGAACGGCTGCCGTTAAGCTGCGCCGGTCCCGTGCGAGAGCCGACATAGGTGCCGCTGTATTTGGCACCGCTGGCCTTCAGGTCCGCGCTGATGGCGCGCGTGACCACGACAAGTCCCCGGCAATTGCCGTCGAGCGACAGGGAGGTCGATGTCGCGTTCGAGCTGAACGTGCAGGACACGTTCACGGTCGGCGCATCGGTGGTGACCTTGACGATACCCTTGCCGGCGAAATTGCCCTTGAACGCCTGGAGAAATTGGGCCTCGTCGGCATGTGCCGCGCCTGCCGCAACCAATAAGCCGCCGGTAAGCGCGAATTGCGCGAAGGATCTCATTGAAGCTCTCCTTGTCGATCTTGAAAAAGGCGGGACGGTCCGCGAGCACGGCTGACCACCGGAACTCAACGCCACTTGCCGTTTCAGGTTCCGCCCGCCACACGACTGTTTTACCACACCCAGCCAGTCGCGACTGGCCCAGAAGAATGCCTTGTGTAGCGATTGCGGCAGAAGCCCTCGCCTGCGACATAGCGCGAATGGCACCCACCCCCTCGATCCCCAAGGCCGCGTTCTGGATGGCACTGTCGATCGCTTCCTTCCTTGGGATGACGGTCGCCGGCCGAGCCACGACAGCGGAGCTCAACGTCTTCCAGGTGCTTGAGTTGCGCTCTGTGATCGGCTTCTTCATCCTTCTGCCGCTGGTGATGATGAGTGGCGGTTTTCGAGCCATGCGCACGCAGCGCCCCATTGCCCATATCGCCCGCAACGTCATCCATTACACGGGCCAGGCGGCCTGGCTCTACGCCCTCACTTTGATCCCGCTGGCGGTGCTGATCTCGATCGAATTCACCACGCCGATCTGGACAGCTATCCTGGCGGTGATTTTTCTGGGCGAAAGGCTGAACCGGCCCAAGCTGGCAGCGATCGGGCTGGGGCTGATCGGCGTGGTGATCATCGTGCGCCCCGGTGTCGGCTCGGTCGACCCTGGACATCTCGTCGTGCTGGGTGCCGCGGCCTGCTTCGGCATCTCGGTGGTCACGATCAAATCGCTGACCCGGACTGACAGCGTCGTGCGCATCATCTGCTGGATGCTGATTATCCAGTCGATGGTCGGTCTCATCCCGGCGCTCTATACGTGGCGCAATCCGCCACTGGAGCTATGGCCGTGGATCGTGCTGATCGCTTTCACCGGCATGTCGTCGCATTTCTGTATGGCCCGCGCGCTTGGCTATGCCGATGCGACCATCGTCTCGCCGATGGATTTTCTGCGCGTGCCGCTATCGGCGCTGATTGGCTGGCTGCTCTATAGCGAGCAGATCGATGCCTTCACCGCCGGCGGCGCGCTGCTGATACTGATGGGCAATCTGCTCAATCTTCAGCGCAGGGCTATAAAGCCGGCCGAAGTGGCGGCGTCGTAGTACGCCGGCCGTCAGTTCCCTTCGTCGGGTATGTTGAGAAGATGACCGCAGGCTTTGCAATGCACGGCGTCCGGCTCGTGCCGCCGCAAGCCGCACTGCGGACAGGGAAACAAAACCTTGGCTGGCCGGAAGATCGCCTGAGCCAGTCTGACAAACAGCGATATTCCGATGATCATGGTGACGATTGCCGTCAGCTTGCCGGCCATGCCCGGCAGCACGATGTCGCCGAAGCCGGTCGTCGTCACCGTGGCGACGGTGAAATAAAGCGCGTCGATATAGTTTTCCAGGCCGGCGCCAGTGCGGAAGAAGAACGTGTAGACGAAGCCGGTGATGACGAACAGGAAGGTCAAAAGGTTGATGACCGCGTGGCTGGCCTCTCGCCACGGCCGCAGGCCGCGCATCTCCAGATGCCGCCAGAGCGAACCGCTGCGCGACAGCGACCACAGCCGAAGGATGCGCAGGAAGGCGAGATTGGCGAACGCCGTCGGCATCAGCAGCGTCAAAAGGATGAAGACATCGACCCACGACGTCGGCTGCTTCATCAGCCGCAGCATGTTTTTGGAGGCAAGCAGCCGGGCGACCAGGTCCGCGGCGACAAGCGCGGCCGCCGAATAGTCGAGCCAGAGGAATGACGGCTTGTCCTGAAGAACCGGCGTCGCGATGAAGAAGGCGATGATGGCGAGGTCGATGACGACGGCCACCAGTTGGAACCGGAAAGCGGCCGGCGTGCGCCCATGATAGAGCCTGCGCAGCCTGTCACGCAGCCGCGCCAAGGCTGAAACCGCCTGCGACCCGTTCCTCTGCGCCGGCTTCATGCTGACTGCGCTGGCGTTCGCGGCAGCGACCACCCGGCTGACTGCCGCGCGCGAGAAAGAGCGGGGGTCACACCAGCTCCACTTCGACCACGCCCGGCACCGCGCGCATCGCCGAGGCGATCTGCGGCGAAATCCGGTAGCGGTTCGGCAGCTCGATCTCGATTTCGCCCTCGCCTTCGTCCTTGATCAGCACGAAGCTGACCTGCCCCTCGCCCCTGACAGTCAGTTGGCCGGCCAGCGTGTTGATCGGCGAGGCGTTGCGCACGAAGATGCGAAGTGCCTTCTGGATACGGCTTGCCTCGTCCTCCAGCGACTGCACCGAGTTGATGCGCAGATTGACGCCTTCCGGCCTGTCCTCGGCGGCAACGGTGATGACCACGGAGCGGCCGGCCTCGAGCAGATCGCGATATTGCGCCAGTCCTTCGGAAAACAGCACGGCTTCGTACTGGCCGGATGTGTCGGAAAAGGCGATAACGCCCATCTTGTTGCCGGTGCGCGTCTTGCGCTCCTGCTTGGACGTCACCGTGCCGGCCAGACGGCCGGCGGCGGCACCGCGTTTGACGGCCGCCGAAAACTCGGCCCACGTCTGAACCCGCATCTTCTGCAGGGCTGCCTTGTACTCGTCGAGCGGGTGCGCCGAGAGATAGAAGCCGACCACCTGGAATTCACGGTGCAGCCGGTCGGCGGCGAGCCATGGCTCCGTCGCCGGCAGATTGAGTGCCTGCGACTGGGCGCCGAGCGAAGCGCCGAAGATGTCGTGCTGGCCGGAAACCGCGTTCTGCTGCGCCAGCGACGCCAGTCCCATCATGCGTTCCACGCCCGCCATCATCGATGCGCGGTCGTGGCCGAAGCAATCGAGCGCGCCGGCCATGATCAGGCTTTCGAAGACGCGCTTGCCGACGATCTTGGGATCGACCCGCTCGCAGAAATCGGCGAGGTTCTTGAACGGCTTTTCGCCACGCTGGGCAACGATGTGCTCGACCGCCGCATCGCCGACGCCCTTGAGCGCTGCCAGCGAATAGTAGATGCGGTTCTCACCGACCTCGAAGGGGCGAAAGCTCGACATCACCGAAGGCGCCAGAACCTCGATGCCAAGGCGCAGCGCGTCCTGGCGGAAATCGGCCAGCTTGTCGGTGTTGCCCATGTCGAGCGTCATCGACGCTGCCAGGAACTCGACCGGATAATGCGCCTTGAGATAGGCGGTCTGGTACGAAACCACCGCATAGGCGGCGGCGTGCGATTTGTTGAAACCATAGTCGGCGAACTTGGCCAGCAGGTCGAAAATGAAATCGGCTTGCGGCTTGCCGACGCCACGCTCGACCGCGCCGGAGACGAAGCGCTCACGCTGCTTGTCCATCTCGGCGCGGATCTTCTTGCCCATGGCGCGGCGCAGCAGATCGGCTTCGCCGAGCGAGTAGCCGGACAGCTCCTGCGCGATCTGCATCACCTGTTCCTGGTAGACGATGACGCCTTGCGTCTCCTTCACCAGATGGTCGATCTTGGGATGGATCGACGCCATCTCCTCCTCGCCATGCTTTCTGGCGTTGTAGGTCGGAATGTTCTCCATCGGACCGGGGCGGTAGAGCGCGACCAGCGCGATGATGTCCTCGATGCAGTCGGGCCGCATGCCGATCAGCGCCTTGCGCATGCCGGCGCTTTCCACCTGGAACACGCCGACCACTTCGCCGCGCGACAGCATAGCGTAAGTCTCGGGATCGTCGAGCGGGATCGTTGCCAGGTCGATCTCGATGCCGCGCCGGCGGATCAGCTTCACAGCCGTTTCCAGCACCGTCAGCGTCTTCAGGCCGAGGAAGTCGAACTTCACCAGCCCGGCCTGCTCAACATATTTCATGTTGAACTGGGTGACGGGCATGTCCGAGCGCGGATCGCGGTACATCGGCACCAGTTCCGACAACGGCCGGTCGCCGATGACGATGCCGGCGGCATGGGTCGAGGCGTGGCGGTAAAGGCCCTCCAGCTTCTGCGCCATGTCGAGCAGCGTCTGGACGATCGGCTCCCTCTCGGCCTCTTCGGCAAAGCGCGGCTCGTTGGCGATGGCGTCGGCGAGCTTGACCGGGTTGGCCGGATTCTGCGGCACCATTTTGGAGAGCTTGTCGACCTGGCCATAGGGCATTTGCAGGACGCGGCCGACGTCGCGCAGCACGGCGCGCGCCTGCAGCGTACCGAAGGTGATGATCTGGCCGACCTGGTCGCGGCCGTATTTCTGCTGGACGTAGCGGATGACCTCCTCGCGCCGATCCTGGCAGAAGTCGATGTCGAAGTCGGGCATCGACACGCGGTCGGGATTGAGGAATCGCTCGAAAAGCAGCGAGAAGCGCAGCGGATCGATGTCGGTGATGGTCGTCGAATAGGCGACCAGCGAGCCTGCGCCCGAACCGCGGCCCGGCCCGACCGGAATGCCCTGCGCCTTGGCCCATTTGATGAAGTCGGCAACGATCAGGAAGTAGCCGGGAAACTTCATCTTGGTGATGATGCCAAGCTCGAAATTCAACCGCTCGCGGTATTGCTCGACCGTGTAGCCCGCAGTCGGGCCATGCATGGCGAGG
>NZ_RZTF01000880.1:0-610 GCF_004023175.1 Mesorhizobium sp. M7A.F.Ca.MR.362.00.0.0 | reverse complement strand
GGCCTGCTCGTCAGCCAACTCCTGACGCTGTTCACAACGCCGGTCATCTATCTCTGGTTCGATCGCCTTGCCGCGCGCCTGCAAGTCATTGAGCCCAGCCTTCCCCGTGCCTATGGTGCGGACGCCGAGCCATGAACCTGTCGGTTCCCTTCATCCGGCGGCCGGTGGCGACAACGCTGCTGACCTTCGGCCTGCTGGCGGCCGGACTGGTGGCGTTTCCGCAATTGCCGGTGGCGCCGCTACCCGAGGTCGACTACCCCGTGATCTCGGTACGGGCATCGCTGCCGGGCGCCAGCCCGCAGGTGGTGGCGAACACGGTTGCCAGCCCGCTCGAACGGCATCTCGGCGAGATTGCCGACGTCAACGAAATGACTTCGTCGAGCAGCGTCGGCAGCGCACGCATAACGCTGCAGTTCGGCCTCGACCGCGACATCGACGGTGCGGCGCGCGATGTCCAGGCCGCGATCAACGCGGCGCGCGCCGACCTGCCGTCCAGCCTGCATTCCAACCCGACCTATCGCAAGGTCAATCCGGCCGACGCCCCGATCCTCATTCTGACGCTCACCTCGGACACGCTGTCCAAGGGTCAGCTCTACGATGCCGCCAGCAC
>NZ_RZTF01000879.1:0-616 GCF_004023175.1 Mesorhizobium sp. M7A.F.Ca.MR.362.00.0.0 | reverse complement strand
TTCCTGGTGTTCCTCGTCTTCGTCGGCACCGCGGCAGCATCGGTGTGGCTGATCCAGACTTCGCCGAAGGGTTTCTTCCCGCAGGAGGACATCGGCCAGATATCGGTGACCACCATCGCACGTCAGGACATCTCTTTCGACGCCATGTCCAGGCTGCAAGGACAGGTCGCCAGCGTCTTCTCGCATTCGCCCTATGTCGACCATGTGGCGTGGTCGGCGGGCAGCGGCAACAATGCGCTCAACCAGGGGCAGCTTTTCGTCCAGCTCAAGGGCAAGGACCAGCGCCCCGATATCGAGAAGGTGCTTTCGGACCTGCGCAAGCAACTGGCCGGCGTGGCGGGCATCGAGACCTACATGCAGCCGGTGCAGAATTTGAGGCTGGGCTCGCGGTCGTCGGCCAGCGCCTACCAGCTCGTGGTTCAGGGCCTTGATACCGGCCTGACCGATATCTGGGCGCAGAAACTGAACGACGCGATGGCTGCCGACCATGCGAACTTCACCGACGTCACCAGCGACCTGCAGAACAATGCGCTGCAGGCGACGCTGGTGGTGGATCGCGACAAGGCCGCCCAGCTCGGTATCGACACCGACACATTGCGCTCCGCCCTCTATGGCG
>NZ_RZTF01000878.1:0-621 GCF_004023175.1 Mesorhizobium sp. M7A.F.Ca.MR.362.00.0.0 | reverse complement strand
ATTGCCACGACGCGCGATCGCCTGACGACGGTGCCGTCCTCGCCCAATGCATGTCGCCCAAAAGTGGCCCCGGTTTTGGGAGAACGACATGCATAAAAACAAGGACCTAAAGCGCGTCGCCTGGATCCGTTCAAACGCGACGCGCTTTAGAACTTCGTCACCACTCCAATACCAATCCCCTCGAAGCCGCCCATCGCCATCAAGGCCGCGGGCGCCTCGTCGAGACTGATTCTCTTGCCGACCAGCAGTTCGGGCTTCAGCTTGCCGTTGCGGATCATGTCCATCATCGCCTGGTAGCGATAGGCCTGCATGCCGTGGCTGCCGAGGATTTCGAGCTCGAAGGCGATCACCTTGTCCATCGGCACCTGCGGCCGGGCATGTTCGCCCAGCATCAGGCCGACCTGCACATGGCGGCCGCGCCGGCGCAGATTGGATATCGAATTGAACGAGGTGGTGGGGTGGCCGAGCGCGTCCATCGACATGTGCGCGCCGCCATTGGTGATCTGCTTGACCGCCTTGACCACGTTCGGCGTCGTAGATGCATTGATGGTGGCGACGGCGCCGATCTTTTTGGCGAAATCCAGTTTCTCGTCGGTGAGATCGATGGCGATGACATTGGCG
>NZ_RZTF01000877.1:0-627 GCF_004023175.1 Mesorhizobium sp. M7A.F.Ca.MR.362.00.0.0 | reverse complement strand
TAACAGGCAGAACATCCATCTATCAGTTAACCCCGTTTCACTTAGTTTTTGTGTTAGTACTTGGAGATTTTTTAGGAAATACCATTTATGAAGATAAGGTAGGGATTTTTCATTTTTTATATGCCATCGGATTGTGGACGTTTCTTATGTTGGGAATAGAGTTTATGACTCTAAAAAATAAATCGACACGTTCTCTCTTATTAGGCAATCCTAACATAATCATTCGAGATGGTGTTATGGACAGAAAGTTACTTACAAAGAACAAATTGGATGTAAATCAAGTATTGAGTATACTCCGTCAAAATAATGTCTTTTCAGTTCGCGAAGTCAAATACGGTATATTGGAAGCTAATGGGCAATTAAGTTTATTATTAAAATCCAAGTATCAAAAACCAGACAAGCAAGATCTCAATCTTCCAGAAAGTCCAGTAGACCTCCCAACATCGTTAATTATAGATGGGGAAATTTTATGGGATAATTTACATGAACTCGGATTTGATCAACAGTGGTTAGATAACCAATTAACTACCAATGGATATGATAATGTAAAGCGTATACTTTACGCAGATTGGCGAGAGAGTGAAGGCATACATGTAAGTCCTAAATAAAATTTGTTAGGATAAGAGC
>NZ_RZTF01000876.1:0-632 GCF_004023175.1 Mesorhizobium sp. M7A.F.Ca.MR.362.00.0.0 | reverse complement strand
CCCCTCGAGGGGGGAGATTACCGCGCTTGCCGCTCGCGCCGCGGTTCTCGCCAAGGCCGATCTCACCACCGAAGTCGTTGGCGAGTTCCCGGAACTGCAAGGCGCCATGGGCCGCAAATATGCGCTGCTGCAGGGCGAGCATCCATCTGTGGCCGCAGCCATCGAGGAACACTACAAGCCGCAAGGCCCGTCCGATCGCGTGCCGAGCGATCCGGTCTCGGTTGCAGTGGCCCTCGCAGATAAGCTCGACACGCTGGTCGGATTCTGGGCCATCGACGAGAAACCGACGGGTTCGAAGGATCCTTATGCGCTGAGAAGAGCCGCGCTCGGAGTAGTCAGAATTCTGGTAGAAAATGGTATACCCCTGAATATCGTCGAAACAGCCGAAGCGCATGTCCCGTTGGTTCATGAATCCATTGCCGACGTGCTGCGCAAACAGCGCGGAAGTTTCGCAATGGGGCGAAGATTGAGGGAATTCAAAGGAAGGGAGGTTGGGGTGGAAGTGCTCGACCTCCTCTCCTTCTTCCACGACCGCCTGAAGGTGTATCTGCGTGATCAGGGCGCTCGCCATGATCTAATTGATGCTGTGCTAGCGGCTGGCGGAAGCGCGCCAATCTCCCCCCTAGAGGGGG
>NZ_RZTF01000875.1:0-632 GCF_004023175.1 Mesorhizobium sp. M7A.F.Ca.MR.362.00.0.0 | reverse complement strand
ACCAGATGCCGGCCGCCGCCGACATCAAGCTGCTTAACGACCGCTCCAGTTCGATCCGTCAGGCCGTCGATGATGTCCAGTTCACGCTGCTGTTGACCATCGCGCTGGTGGTCATGGTGATCTTCGTGTTCCTGCGCCGGGTGACGGCGACCATCATCCCGGCCGTGGCGGTGCCGATCTCGCTGATCGCCACGCTCGGCGCGATGTTCCTGTTCGGCTTTTCCATCGACAACATATCGCTGATGGGCCTGACGCTGGCGGTCGGCCTCGTCGTCGACGATGCCATCGTGATGCTTGAAAACATCTTCCGCCATATGGAGGAGGACGGGCTGTCGGCCTTCGACGCATCGCTGAAGGGCGCGCGCGAAATCGGCTTCACCATCATCTCGATCTCGATCTCGCTGGTCGCGGTGTTCATCCCCGTGCTGCTGATGGGCGGCGTCATCGGGCGCATCTTCAACGAGTTCGCCGTCGTGGTGACGGTCGCCATCCTGGCGTCGATGTTCGTGTCGCTGACGCTGACGCCGATGCTGTGCTCGCGGCTGCTGTCGGTGACCAAAGCCGACCGCGACAAGCATGGCCCCGGCCACAAGCCGGACCTCGTCACCCGCGGCTACGACAGGGTCTTGAGC
>NZ_RZTF01000874.1:0-632 GCF_004023175.1 Mesorhizobium sp. M7A.F.Ca.MR.362.00.0.0 | reverse complement strand
CCTCCAGTCAGATCAGGCTCTCACATACACGGAACGCCGTAGCCGACAGCGAAGGCGTCTTCAGAACTATTTCGATAAGCTACGAAGCGAAGACCGTGGCGTGCCCATCTGGGAGAGCGCGCACAACGGCACCGTTTTGCGGCACCCAGAGACAGGAGACGTATCGCCGCCCGTCAATTCGCACCTGCTTCACCTGCACATTGGCATCGACGCTCAGACCGAGCCAAGAATGCATATTCAGCTGACCGGCGGCGCACCTCGCCAGATCAGGGCCGCGTTGCTCGAACTCGGCCTCGAGACAGGTGGAATGGAGACTCCCATCGCCATTCTACCGGAGACCGGCAAGCCATGGCGGCCCCGCTTCGACGCCAAAACACTGGCGGAGGAAGAGCGGATGCTGCAGGCGGCAGCCTATATCCTCTGCGCGTACCTGACCGGGATGCGGGACTGCGAGGTCCAGGCGATGCAGCGCGGATGCCTTTCCGTAACGCGCAGCCAAGATGGCATGGTCATGCGTCATCGCGTTCGCTCGGTTGCCTACAAGGGCAGGTCGAGCCAAGGTGAGCCGGCTGATTGGATTACAATTGAGCCTGTAGCCAAGGCGATAGAAGTGCAGGAACGTTTGTCCTTCC
>NZ_RZTF01000873.1:0-648 GCF_004023175.1 Mesorhizobium sp. M7A.F.Ca.MR.362.00.0.0 | reverse complement strand
GGTCCGTCGGCCGGCGCAACGGTCGACCGCAACGCCTGGAAGACGGCAGCAAAGCCGAGGATGCCGACCGCCGCAGCCGTCGCCATCGCATAGACGGCGCGCGGGTTGATGCCGGTCATCGCCGCCGCCTCGACATCGGCCGACGCGGCGCGGAGCGCCCGGCCGAAGCGCGTGCGCTTCAGCGTCAGGTCGAGGCCCCCTGTCAACCCCGTGGCGACGGCCAGCACAATCAGCGGCAGGAGGCCGATATAGATACCGCCGATCTCGATGGATTGGCTCTCGATGCCATGGCCGGGCAGCGACCGGCTGTTCGCGGACCATATCTGGAGCATCAGGTTCTGCAGCGCGATCGACAGTCCGAAGGTGGCGATCAGCGAGGGCAGCGGATCGCTGCCCACCACGCGGTTCAGCACGGCCTTCTGCAGCACCCAGCCCATCAGCACCGCGAGCGGCACCAGTAAGATCAGCACAGGCAGCGGTCCCAGACCCCAGGCCGTGGCTATCGAAATGCCTATCAGCGACAAAAGGATCACCAGATCGCCATGGCTGATGTTGACGATCCGCATGACGCCGAACATCAGCGCCATGCCGAGCGCATACTGGGCATACATGCCGCCCAGCAGGACTCCCTGCACCAAGGCGTCAAAC
>NZ_RZTF01000871.1:0-655 GCF_004023175.1 Mesorhizobium sp. M7A.F.Ca.MR.362.00.0.0 | reverse complement strand
CGATCGGGCGTCCGATTGCCAACACGCGGGTGTATCTTCTGGACGGGCATGGTGGGCCGGTGCCGTTCGGGGCGGTGGGCGAGCTTTGCATTGGCGGGGCAGGCGTTGCGCGGGGCTACCTGAACCGCCCTGAGCTGACGGCGGCGCGGTTCATCGCCAGCCCGTTTGTGGACGGCGATCGGCTGTACCGGACTGGCGATCTGGCGCGCTATCTGCCGGACGGCAATCTGGAGTTTTTGGGCCGCAACGACGAGCAGGTGAAGATCCGCGGCTTCCGCATCGAGCCGGGCGAGATCGCGGCGCGGCTTTGCGAGCATGCCTGGCTGCGCGAGGCGGTGGTGGTGGCGCGCCAGGACCGCGCCGGCGACAAGCATCTTGTCGCCTATGTGGTGTGCGCGCCCGAGGCCGGCTCGGACGACGACGATGGAGGCGGGCTTGCCGGCGCCTTGCGCGCGCATCTGGGTGCGCGGCTGCCGGACTACATGGTGCCGTCGGCGTTCGTGCGGCTTGCGGCGCTGCCCTTGACGCCGAACGGCAAGCTCGACCGCAAGGCACTGCCGGCGCCGGCCGACGACGCCTATGCGCGCCGCAGCTATGAGGCGCCGCGCGGCGCGGTCGAGACGGCGCTGGCGCAGATCTGGGCGGAGCTTCTCGG
>NZ_RZTF01000086.1:16038-19218 GCF_004023175.1 Mesorhizobium sp. M7A.F.Ca.MR.362.00.0.0 | reverse complement strand
GGGATAGATGACGCGGGCGATCTCCGGCCGGTCGGCCAGGAAATCCGCGATCCGGCCGGCACTTTCCGTCTGCTGGCGCACACGCAGCGGCAGCGTCTCCAGGCCCTTCAGCAACGTCCAGGCGTTGAACGGCGAAAGGCTTGGGCCGGTATGGCGGAAATAGTCGTGCAGGTTCTCGTCGATCCACTTCTTGTCCGACAGGATCACGCCGCCGAGACAGCGCCCCTGGCCGTCTATGTGCTTGGTCGCCGAATAGACGACGATATGGGCGCCGAGCTGCAAGGGCTTCTGCTGCAGGGGCGTGGCGAAGACATTGTCGACGATCAGCCTTGCGCCGATCGAATTGGCAAGCGAGGCGACAGCGGCGATATCGACCACTTCCAGCGTCGGATTGGTCGGGCTTTCCAGGAAGAACAGCTTGGTGTTCGGCTTGATCGCCTTTTCCCAATTGGCGATGTCGGTGCCGTCGACCAGCGTCGCCTCGATGCCGTATCTCGGCGCCAGCGTCTCGACCACCCAGCGGCAGGAGCCGAACAGCGCACGCGCCGCCACGATATGGTCGCCGGCCTTGGCGCTGCACAGAAGGGCGGCCGTCACCGCTGCCATGCCGGACGCGGTGGCGCGGGCGTCTTCGGCGCCTTCGAGCGCGCACATGCGCTTCTCGAACATGTCGACGGTCGGATTGGCGTAGCGCGAATAGATGAAGCCTGGCTCCTCGCCCTTGAAACGGGCTTCGGCGGCCTGTGCCGTTTCGTAGACATAGCCCTGGGTCAGGTAAATCGCTTCCGACGTTTCGCCGAAACCGGAACGCAGCGTTCCGCTGTGCACGAGTGCCGTCTGAGGCTTCCAGTTGTGCTTCTTGGTGCTCATCGCTTTTCTTCCAGACACAAAAAAACCGGCCGCGAAAGTCGCAACCGGTCCATACGGCCTTGCGGCCCGACGGTCCTTTAGCGACTTGTTTAACGTGGCTGCAAGCCGACCGGCCAAATCACCACGGGATAACGACCCTTTAGACCCGCGCCACGCTTGCGTCAATTGCCGGCTTCATTAAGAGGTTTGTACCAAGCAGGTTCCGCAAAAGTGTTCCACGGTTTTGCGACCAGAACCTGCGACAAGAAAAACGTCTGACCTAGGAGTGGAGCCTTGCGGCAGACAGGCATTCTTCCCGATCAGGACATATCGGCGCTGTTCCAGTCCGGCGCGCTGAAGTCGGCGCGTGCGCTCGACGCCGACCAGATCCAGCCGGCCAGTCTCGATCTCAGGCTCGGCGACAAGGCCTGGCGGGTGCGGGCCTCGTTCCTGCCCGGGCCCAATCACAAGGTCTCGGAAAAGCTCGACCGGCTGCAGCTGCACGAGATCAATCTTGCCGAGGGCGCGGTGCTCGAGACCGGCTGCGTCTACATCGTGCCCTTGCTTGAAAGCCTGGCGCTGCCGGCGGACATTTCGGCCTCGGCCAATCCGAAGAGCTCGACCGGGCGGCTCGACATCTTCACCCGCGTCATGACCGATCGCGGCCACGAGTTCGACAAGATCGCTGCCGGCTATCACGGCCCGCTGTTTCTGGAAGTCAGCCCCCGCACCTTCCCGATCGTCGTGCGCACCGGCTCACGCCTGTCGCAAATCCGCTTCCGCACCGGCAATGCGCTGCTCTCGGAAGCCGAGCTGCACGAGTTGCATCGCGCGCAGACGCTGGTCGCCACCGAGCCGCCGAATATTTCCGGCGGCGGCATCGCGCTGTCGATCGACCTCAACGGCGATCAGAACGGGCTGGTCGGCTATCGCGGCAAGCATCACACCGGCCTCGTCGATGTCGACAAGCGCGCGGCGCAGGAAGTCGTCGACTTCTGGGAGCCGATCCACAAGAGCGGCGCCGGCGAACTGGTGCTCGACCCCGACGAGTTCTACATCCTCGTCAGCCAGGAGGCGGTGCACGTACCGCCGCTCTACGCCGCCGAGATGACGCCCTTCGATCCGCTGGTCGGAGAGTTCCGCGTCCACTATGCCGGCTTCTTCGATCCGGGCTTTGGCCATTCCGCGTCCGGCGGCACCGGCAGCCGGGCGGTGCTGGAAGTGCGCAGCCATGAAGTGCCGTTCATTCTCGACCATGGCCAGATCGTCGGCCGGCTGGTCTACGAGCATATGCTGAAGCGGCCGCAGGCCCTCTATGGCACCGATCTCGGCTCCAACTATCAGGCGCAGGGCCTGAAGCTGTCCAAGCATTTCCGCGCCGCGCGCTGAGCGCCGCCGTCAGGCAAAATACTTGCCTGCGCTGGCTCGCCATGCTTGGCTGCCTTGCTGGTCGTCAAGATGCCGGCGTTCAAGGGGAACCAAGAAAATGCAGATTTCGAAATGGATCATATCGGCAGCAGGCGCTGCCATGCTGGTGGTGGCGGCCGGCTCGCTTTCGCAGGCGCAGGAGAAAATCAAGATCGGCACGGAGGGCGCCTATCCGCCGTTCAACACCATTACGGCTGACGGCAAGGTCGAAGGCTTCGACATCGACATCGCCAATGCACTATGCGCGCAGATGAAGGTCGAGTGCGAGATCGTCACCCAGGACTGGGACGGCATCATTCCCGCTTTGCAGGCGAAGAAATTCGACGCCATCATCGCCTCGATGAGCATCACCGAGGAGCGCAAGAAGCAGGTCGCCTTCACCAACAAATATTACACGACACCGCTCGCTTTGGTGGCGCCGAAGGATAGCGATCTCAGCTCGACCGAACCACCGGCACTGGCCGGCAAGACGGTCGGCGCCCAGGCTTCGACCACGCAGGCCGACTATGCCCAGAATGAGTATGGCAAGGCAGGCGCGGAGGCAAAGCTCTATCCGACCCAGGAAGAGGCGATCACCGACCTGACCAACGGTCGTCTTGACGCTGTGATCTCGGACAAGTTCGTGCTGATGGACTGGTTGAAGAAGGCGAGCGACGGCTGCTGCAAGCTGGTCGGCGACGTCAAGGGGACGGAAACGCAAGCCGGCATTGCCGTTCGCCTGGAAGACACAGCACTTCGCGACAAGCTCAACGCGGCCATCGACGCGATCGTCGCCGACGGCACCTACAAGAAGATCCAGGCCAAGTATTTCGACTTCGATATTTATTGAGGCTGGGCGCTGCAATCTCCCCCCTTGAGGGGGAGATGGCCGGCAGGCCAGAGGGGGTCGCAGCGCGTAGAGCG
>NZ_RZTF01000086.1:703-16028 GCF_004023175.1 Mesorhizobium sp. M7A.F.Ca.MR.362.00.0.0 | reverse complement strand
CCTCTGTCGCCTTCGGCGACATCTCCCCCTCAAGGGGGGAGATTACCCTTTCTACAGCGCCTTCACCGCCACCTTCACCGGCTGTTCGATCTCGAGCGGATTGCGCAGCGGCAGGCCGAAGTCCCCGGCCTCGATCTCGAACACATCGCCGGCCTCGGTCCTGATGCCGTCGGCGAAAGAGAGCGTGGCCGTGCCGAACATATGCACATGCACGTCGCCCGGCTGGCGGAAGGCCGCGTATTTGAAATGGTGATGTTCGAGATTGGCGATGGTGTGCGACATGTTCGCTTCGCCGGACAGGAACGGCTTTTCCCACAGCACCTCGCTGTCACGCACGATGCGCGAGGTGCCGCGGATATCGGGCGGCAGGTCGCCGATCAGGATTTCCGGACCGAACGAGGCATTGCGCAGCTTGGAATGGGCGAGGAACAGATAGTTCACGCGCTCGGTGACGTGGTCGGAAAACTCGTTCGACAGCGTGAAGCCGACGCGGAAAGGTGCGCCGTCGTCGCCGATGACATAGATGCCGGCCACCTCGGGCTCTTCGCCGGCGTCCTTGGCAAAGGCCGGTGACAGAAGTGCGGCACCTGGCGCCACCGCCATTGTGCCGTTGCCTTTGTAGAACCATTCCGGCTGCACGCCGATCTGGCCATTCGCCGGCTTGCCGCCCTCCAGCCCCATGCGAAACATCTTCATGGAATCGGTGAGCTGCTCCTCGCCGTCGGCGCTCAGCTTCTTGTGCATGGAATCGCGCGTCGCGGCGGAGCCGAGATGCGTCAGCCCGGTGCCGGTCAGGTGCAGATGCGCCGGATCAGGGTGATTGATCGGCGACAGCAGCCGCCCCTTCTT
The DNA here is from genome assembly GCF_004023175.1 of Mesorhizobium sp. M7A.F.Ca.MR.362.00.0.0. NCBI lineage: Bacteria > Pseudomonadati > Pseudomonadota > Alphaproteobacteria > Hyphomicrobiales > Phyllobacteriaceae > Mesorhizobium > Mesorhizobium sp. M7A.F.Ca.MR.362.00.0.0. The sequence goes on along the minus strand of NZ_RZTF01000086.1, from coordinate 15,179 downwards.
GTAAGCGGCCTCGAGATCGACCGTCTCGCCAAGCCCCTTGCGTTCGATCAGCGCGACGAGGCCGACGCCGGTGCGGGCGGCCTCCATCGCCAGCGAATAGACGCTGCGGGCGCCATTGATGATCCGGGTCTTGCCGCCATTGCGGGCGACGACGCGGATGGTCTCGGCGTCGTCGAGGATCTGGGAGATCAGCATGATGAATCCTCTCTCATTTGCCTTGGCAGGACTGCCAAAACGGCAGACCTTACTCAGCGCGGCCGGGACCTCGTCCATGCCACGGTTTAAATTCTCAGTTCGGATTGCGCTCGCGGGCCTGGTCCCTCAGGGACTTCTGTTACCGGCGGGTTGCCGGCAGCGCCGCGATCGTATGCCTCCTGCTTGCCTCGCCTAGAGCAGTTCACCGTTTCACGGAAACGGCGAACCGCTCTAACTCATTGTCTTGGCGCAATTCCAGGCGGAAAACCGTTTCACATTTTCCTGGAATTGCTCTTAAGCCCGTTCAAGCCTTGTTCTTGTTGTAGACGTCGAAGATCACGGCACCGAGCAGCACCAGGCCTTTGACCACCTGCTGCCAGTCGACATTGACGCCCATGATCGACATGCCGTTGTTCATCACGCCCATGATGAAGCCGCCGACCACCGCGCCGATGACCTGACCGACGCCGCCCATCGCCGAGGCGCCGCCGATGAAGACGGCGGCGATGACGTCGAGCTCGCTGCCGAGGCCCGCGGCCGGCACCGCCTGTCCCAGTCGCGCCGCGATGATCAGGCCGCCGAGCGCCGACAGCACGCCCATATTGATGAACACCATCAGCGTCAGCCGCTCGGTGTTGATGCCTGACAGCTGCGCGGCCTTGGAATTGCCGCCCATGGCATAGATACGGCGGCCGATGGTCATGCGCTTGGTGACGAAGACGAACAGCGAGATCAGCACGCCCATGACGAGCAGCACCACGGGCAGGCCCCTGTAGCTGGCGAACTGGTAGACCAGGAACAGCGCCAGCGCGCTGCCGACCAGCGTCTTGACGACGAACAGGGCAAAGGGCTCGGCCTCATAGCCATGGCGTTCGCGCTTGCGGCGCGTCCTCACCCCGAAATAGGCGTAGGCCAGCACAGCGATCAGGCCCAGCACGATCGTCGTCATGTGCAGAGTCAGGCCGCTGCCCATGATGGTCTTGCCGGCCGCGTTCACTGTCGGCGGGATCAGCGTCAGCGGGCCGATGACATCCGGGATGAAGCCGGAGCTGAGCGCCTTGAAGCCATCGGGTAGCGGCCCCACCGAGGATCCGCCGCCCAGCAGGGCCTGGCAGATGCCGCGGAAGATCAGCATGCCGGCCAGCGTGACGATGAAGCTCGGTATTCGGTGATAGGCGATCCAGTAGCCTTGCGCCGCACCGATCGCGCCGCCCACGATGAGGCAGATGATCGAAACCACCAGCGGGTTGCTGAACGGACCGAGCGGCCAGATGACCATCATCATCGCCGCCAGCGCGCCGATGAAGCCAGCGACCGAGCCAACGCTTAGATCGATATGACCGGAGACGATGACCAGCAGCATGCCCAGCGCCATCACGATGATGAACGAGTTCTGCTGCACCAGGTTGCTCAGGTTCACCGGCTTGAACAGCGTTCCGTTCGTGGTGAACTGGAAGAACACCATGATGGCGATCAGCGCCAGGATCAGGCCGTATTCGCGCAGGTTCGTCGTCAGCGCCGAGACGGCGATGCGTGGGCGCTGCTCTTCGGCGACGTTGCCCTGCGGGGCGGGGGCGCTTTCGGTGCTCATGCTGCTTTTCCTTCTCCACGAACGATGGCGCGCATTATTTTTTCCTGGCTTGCTTCCGCGGCGGGCATTTCGCCCACGATGCGCCCTTCGTTCATGACGTAGATGCGGTCGGTGATGCCAAGCAATTCCGGCATTTCCGACGAGATGACGACGATCGCCTTACCCTCAGCCGCGAGACGGGCGATGATCGTATAGATTTCGTACTTGGCGCCGACATCGATGCCGCGCGTCGGCTCGTCGAGGATCAGCACGTCCGGGTCGGCGAACAGCCATTTCGACAACACCACTTTCTGCTGGTTGCCGCCGGAGAGATTGCCGGTCATCTGATAGACGCTGGACGCGCGGATATTGGTCTTCTTGCGATAGTCGTTGGCAACGGCGAGCTCGCGCATGTCGTCGATCACGCTGTGGCGCGAGACGCCGCCAAGATTGGCCAGCGTGATGTTGTGCTTGATATGGTCGATGAGGTTGAGACCGTAGGTCTTGCGGTCCTCGGTGACGTAGGCGATGCCGTGTTGGACCGCCTTGCTCACCGAGGAAACGTCGACCGGCTTGCCCTTGAGCAGCACCTCGCCGGAGATGCGGCGGCCGTAGGAGCGGCCGAACAGGCTCATGGCGAATTCGGTGCGGCCAGCGCCCATCAGCCCGGCAATGCCCACCACTTCGCCCTTGCGCACGTTGATGTCGATGCCCTTGATCACCTGCCGCTCGGCATGGATCGGGTGATAGACCGACCAGTTCTTCACTTCGAACACGACCTCGCCGATGTCAGGCTCGCGCGGCGGATAGCGGTCGTCGAGTGAGCGGCCGACCATCGAAGTGATGATGCGGTCTTCAGAGATGTCCTTCTTGGCCAGCGTCTCGATGGTGCGCCCGTCACGGATCACCGTCACCTTGTCTGCGACCCGGTTCACCTCGTTGAGCTTGTGCGAGATCAGGATCGAGGTCATGCCCTGCCGCTTGAATTCGAGCAGAAGGTCGAGCAGCGCCTGGCTGTCCTTTTCGCTGAGCGACGCCGTCGGCTCGTCCAGGATCAGGAGCTTGACTTCCTTGCTCAACGCCTTGGCGATCTCGACCAGCTGCTGCTTGCCGACGCCGATATTGGTGATCAGCGTCTTGGGGTCCTCCTTGAGGCCCACCTTCTTCAACAGGGCGCTGGTGCGCGCCTCGTTGGAATTCCAGTCGATGATGCCGTATCTGGCGTGCTCGTTGCCGAGGAAGATGTTTTCGGCGATCGACAGCATCGGCACCAGCGCAAGTTCCTGGTGGATGATGACGATGCCCTTGCGCTCGCTGTCATGGATGCCTTTGAACTGGCATTCCCCGCCGTTAAAGATGATCTGGCCGTCATAGGTTCCTGAGGGATAGACGCCCGACAGCACCTTCATCAGCGTCGACTTGCCGGCGCCGTTCTCGCCGACCACGGCATGAATCTCGCCTTCCTCGACGCTGAGGTTGACGTTCGACAGCGCCTTCACGCCGGGGAACGTCTTGGTGATGTCGCGCATCTCCAAAATCGTCGAGGCCATGGGACAACCGCTCCTTGAGAGGTCGGCAAACATTGCCGGCGAGGTCGGCGACAATACCGGGCTCGCTGGTGAACGAAAAGGGGCCCTGCGTTGCGCAGGACCCCTGACTTTGTAACCGGGGTTACTTCAGTTCGTCGGCCTTGATGTAGCCGGAGTCGACGACCAGCGCCTGGTAGTTCGACTTGTCGACCTCATGCGGCGTCAACAGGATCGAGGGGACGACCTTGACGTCGTTGTTGTAGGTCTTTTCATCGAGGCCGTCCGGCTTGCCGCCCGAGAGCACCTTGTCGACGAGCTCGACGGTGGCCTTGGCCAGTTCGCGGGTGTCCTTGAACACGGTCGAGTACTGCTCGCCCGTGATGATCAGCTTGACCGAGGCGGTCTCGGCATCCTGGCCAGTCACGATCGGCCAAGGCTGTGCGTCCGTGCCGTAACCGACGGCGCGCAGCGAGGCGGTGATGCCGCGCGACAGGCCGTCATAGGGCGACAGAACGCCATCGACGCGGCTGCCGTCCGAATAGTTGGCCGACAGCAGATTGTCCATGCGCGCCTGGGCGGTGGCGGCGAGCCAGCGCAGCGTGCCGACCTTGTCCATGCCGGTCTGGCCGGACTTGATCTTGATCGAGCCGTCGTCGATCAGTGGCTGCAGGACGGAGATCGCACCGTCGTAGAAGAAGAAGGCGTTGTTGTCGTCGGGCGAGCCGCCGAACAGTTCGACGTTCCACGGCTTGGTGTTCGGGAAGCGCTCCTTGAGGCCCTTGACCAGCGAATTCGCCTGGATCACGCCGACGCCGAAATTGTCGAAGGTGGTGTAGTAGTCGACATTGGCGGTCTTCTTGATCAGGCGGTCATAGGCGACGACGACGACGCCCGCGTCAGCGGCCTTCTGCAGAGCATCCGACAGGGTGGTGCCGTCGATCGAAGCAATGATCAGCGCCTTCGGGCCTTTGGTGATTTCGTTTTCCAGCTGGCTGAGCTGGTTGGGGATGTCGTCCTGCGCGTATTGTAGGTCGACGGTGTAGCCGAGAGCCTCGAGCTGGGACTTGACGGCGTCGCCGTCATTGATCCAGCGCTGCGAGGTCTTGGTCGGCATCAGCACGCCGACAAGACCCTTGTCGGCTGCGTGCGCCGAGTAGGTCATGGCAGCGATGCCAAGGGCCGCGACGGCGGCCAGTGTCTTGATGATTTTCACTTTAACTCTCCCTGTTTGATGGACGCGGCACCCCGGGGGTCGCGGGCCGCGCAATCGTGCAGAAGCGCCAAGGGCACTGCTGCCGTCATATCGATCTCCGGTATCCTCCCATGGCCCCGAGACGCTGATTCAATCGATACGATTTTTCTCGTCAGCGACCGTCACGTCTTGGAACGCGCGGAGGGTGTGGGTCTTTGCCATAACTGTCAAATGCGATCTTTGATGGTTGCTATATCATGGTTGGTATATGTATTGGGACGTGACGGGCTGACTCCAAGGTCGGCCTTACACGAGCAGAAGGCAGGGAAAAGCGATGGCGCGGCCCGGGAATCCGACAACAGCTTCAAATGGTTACAGAGAAGCACCGGGCGATGGCGAAACCCTGCTGCGCAGCGGTCTCAGTCTGCGTCACATGCGCATGATCGTCGCGCTAGACGACCACAGCCGGGTCAGCGCGGCAGCCCAGGTTCTGAATATTTCGCAGCCGGCGGCCTCGCGCATGATCGCAGAGATGGAGGCGGTGCTGGAGGTCAAGCTGTGCGAGAGGCTGCCGCGCGGTATCACCTTGACGCCATACGGCAAGGCTTTGGCCAGGCGGGCGCGCTCGATCCTGCTGGAGATGCGTGAGGTGGACCGCGAGATTTCCGAGCTCAAGGCGGGCAAGGGTGGTTCGGTTTTCCTGGGTGCCGTGACCGCGCCTGCAATCGAGCTGGCGGTGCCGGCAATTCGTGAAATCCGCCGCATCTATCCGCGCATCGAGATCACCATGCAGGTCGAGACCTCCAATGTGCTGGCACGCGAGCTGATCGCCACGCGCCATGACTTCATCATCGCCCGCATCCCGGACGATCTCAATCCGCGGCTGTTCGAGTCGCGCGTCATCGGCGTCGAGAAGGCCTGCCTGATCGTGCGCCGGGGCCATCCGCTCACCAAGGGCGAGGCGGTGCGGCTGGAAGAGACCGCCGCCTATGACTGGGTCTTCCAGTCTGGCGGCTCGCCCTTGCGCCAGGCCATGGAGAGCAACTTCCTCAACCGCAACATCGCTTTGCCGGACCGTATCCTGAACACCAGTTCGCTGCTCCTGACCCTGGTCATGGTCGCGCAATCCGATGCCATCGCACCGGTCTCTGTCCAGGTGGCGAAATTCATCCAGAACCCTGACGGGCTGGCCGGCGCCATCGACGTCGTCCAGACCGAATTCGACATCGAGGTCAGGCCCTACAGCCTAATCACGGTCAGGAATCGCGCACTGTCGCCGGCCGCCAAGATGCTGCACGACTTCATCCTGAGAGAAGTGGGATGATGGCTCGCTCGGGTAAGGTTGTCCGGCGAAAGCACCGCCAGGCCGAGGCTGACGAAAGCGAGCTGGGAACATTGTTTCCCGCCGATGCGTTCATGATCTTGCAAGGGACGATTTCTTCTGGAGGCTGAACATGCGCAGCTTCGAAATCATCGATCTGCTTTACGTGATCGAGGCCTGCAAGCACGATCGATCGGTCGGGAATTTCGTTTCCATGGCTGAAGGCGTTGAAGAATTGCGGGTGTTGACCGGCGATTTCGTTTCATCGGATGACGTGGCGGCAAACGCCCTCGCAACGGTGGCGCTTGCGCGAGGCTGCTCGGTTGTGTTCGACGAACAGGCAGGCGCTGAAATGGTTCTGACGCCTTAGACTGGAGCGGGTAGAGGGAATCGAACCCTCGCGTTCAGCTTGGGAAGCTGACAAGCTACCATTACATCATACCCGCGTGCGCCCTCGTTACCATGAGGGTTAGCCTTCGGGCAATCGCAAAGCGGTATGCTCTCACGACGGTCGTGCTGCGGATCACGGCGCGCCCGCGGCCGTGAATTGCCGTTTTGCCTCCGCGACCTCATTGCTGGTGGCGAAGCTTGGCCAGTATTTCGAGATGGCCAGCGTCGCGCCGGCGGAAGAGAAGTGGCCATAGTCGAAGTAGAGAAATTCATTGGTCGTGGCGTCGGCGTATGAACAACCGGCCGAGTCGCACAGATACGTCAGCGGATCTATGAAATCGGCCCCTTTGGTGAACGGCAGAACCCGTGCGTTGATGTCCGGATCCATAGCCATCGGCCAGGATGTGGTTCCGGCATGCTCCCGTCTCACCAAGAAAGCGATCTTCTGGACGTCGGCGATGAATTCCGGAGACTGGCCGACGGTATAGACCTTGACCCCCATCCCGCGAAGCCGATCGATCGTCTTCTGCAGGCCGTCGAAGCCCCTGGCCTGGTAGTCGGTCCATCGGCCGCTCAGGATCACCGCCTGGATGTTGGCGTCGCGAATGATAGACAAGGCCCGTTCGTTGAAGCGGGTGCAGGCGGGCCGAGCATAGGAAAAATAGGTCAGGTCGGGCGGACAGCCGGCATAGGTGTATTGGATGACATTGGCCTGGATTTTCTGGGCGTTGGGCTCAAGTCCCGGAACATAGTGGGCAGCGAAAGAATCGCCCCACAGCAGCACATTGGTGGCAAAGCCCGTTGTCCGGGTGCAGTCGGCAAGGTTCCAGTCTTCGATGCGGGTCCCGTTTTCGTTGAAACAGATGCCGTTGCGCCAGTCGCCGACCCGGATACGTTCTGTCGAGAAATCCGGAAACCGTTGCGGGAAACCGTTGCCCAGTGCGCCGGCCAAACCACCGGCGCACAGCAGCACGATTGCCGTCGCCGAAAAGGCGAAGATGGGCAGCGGGGCGGTATAGGCTCGTTTGTGGCGGAAGGGTTGCTCGACGTATTTCCAGGAGAATGCCGCCAAGGCGAAACTGGCAACCGTCATCGCGATAATCGTTGGCACACCGACAGTCTTCAAGGAGAGATAATGGACGAAGGAGTTGATTGGCCAGTGGACGAGGTAAAGCGAATAGGAAATGAGGCCGACCCAGACCAGCGGCGCCAACCGAAGCACGCGAGTGGCGACAGGTGCCGGCCTGTCGGCGCTATCCTGGCCAGCATAGATCAGCAGAGCTGTTCCGATGCAGGGGAATAGGGCATTGTAGCCGGGAAACGGATCGCTGTCCGAAATCATCACAAAGCCAAATGCAATGAGGGCAAAGCCGGCGAGGCCGATCAGGTCCGCCGCCAGCCGACTGGCTAGGACCGGAGGCTTCCGCAACATCAGCATGGCGCCTAGCGCCAGCTCCCATATGCGCGTCGGCAAGAGATAGAACCCTGCCGTCGGTGCCAGCGAGGTTGCTATGACTGCCAGGGCAAAGCTGCCGATGGCCATCGGCAGAAGTACCGTCAGCCAGCGCTTCGAGACGTATCGGTAGATCAGATAAAGGAGGATCGGCGCGAAGATATAATACTGCTCTTCCACCGAAAGCGACCATGTGTGCAGGAGCGGCCGCAGTTCGGCGTCGATGGAGAAATAGTTCGTCGTTTTCCAGAAATAGATGTTCGACCAGAAGGTCGAGGCGGCGATCACGCTGAGGCTGAATTCGTGGAGATCCGAAGGCAGAAGGATGAACCAGGCGGCAATGCTCGCGAGCAGGATGACGAAGGTCAGCGCCGGCAGGATGCGCCGTGCGCGGCGCCAGTAGAAGCGGCCGATCGAGAATTGGCCCCGCTCAAGATCATCGAGCAGGCTGCCGCTGATCAGATAGCCCGATATGACGAAGAAGATGTCGACACCGGTGAAGCCGCCGGGAATGGCGGACACGCCGAAATGGAAGAGCACGACAGGCAGCACCGCAACGGCCCGCAGACCGTCGATGTCGCGCCGGTAGTTCATCCGGCCGGCCCGCGCGCGACCACCAGGATCCGTGCGGCCGCACCCGACACGCTCATGCGGCGATGTCGTCGATCGTGCTGAAAATCCCGGCTCGTCGATCTCACAGGCTTACCCTCAGGCAGCAATTTTGCTGCGCTGCAACATGGGTGTCAAGGCATATATTGCTGTCGCGAAATTCGCCAGGAACGCACCGGGATCAGGCGCCGGGCAGATAGATTACCGCGTAGTCGTCCGAATAGGCCCGTTTCCAGCCCAACTGGTCGAAGAAGGGAATGCGGCTGTCGTCGGCCGATAGCAGCGCCCAATCTATTGCGTATTTCTTCAGGCGGGCTTCGAGGAGCGGCTTGCCGTCGCCGCGTCCGGTGTCGTTATCGCTCTTTGTGAAACCGCCGAGGAACAGCTGGTCCGTCCGTCCGTCGATATAGGTCTTGAACCCGTGGAAAATCAGCGTGCCGCCGAAATTGTAGGAATTCAGCACGTTGCCGGATAGATGATGGCTTTGCGCGAATGCCAGCGCCCCGCTGGCCGATGTCTTCGGACTTGGCGCTACCTGATAGACGCTGCCGAGCACAGCGACCCCGCCAATCAGCAGAACGGCTGCCGTGCCGCAGATGGCGTAGAACCGCCTGGCGACGAATCTCTCCAGCCCGTCGCGCTTTTCGGCCAGCCACGCGGTGGCTGAAAGCGAGGGATATTGCTGTGCGACCTCTGCCGCCATCACCAGCGGAATCAGCAGGAAGAACAGATACATGAAGCGCACATGGGCGAGATAGACATGCAAGGTGAAGACGACGAACAACGCCTTGGCCCAGCCAATTCGCAATCGGGACACCAATAGCCCGAAAAGCGCCAGCAGCATCACCGCTTCCTGGACGGGACTGTCCGGCGGATTGAACGGTTTCCATTCCATGATCAGCGACACTGCCTCATTGCCGTAAGCCACGGCGAGCGTCGCCAGGATGGCCTGGACGCCGTACGGGTGGAACAGGCTGACCAGCGGGCAAAGCAGGCCGAACGCGATCCACTTCGCCAGCAGGGCCGGTTTTGACAGGCCCGTGCGCGCCAGCAGATCGAGACCGGCGAAAGCCGCGATGACGAAGCTCAAGGTGAAGGTGGCGTGCAGGTTCGCCCATAATACGACCAGGACAAGCAGCCACCAGGGCGGCGCCCGTTCTTCCCTTGCCGCACCGAAGAGCACCGCCGTCCAGATGACGATGATCGGGAAGGTGAAGACATGCGGACGCGCCGTGAAGATCGGGTTGATCAGGAACACCGCCGCGAAGGCCAGTGTAATCGCCAGGATCGGTTTCAGCCATGCGCTGAGAAACCACCCCATGAGGAAAACCGTCAGGGAGATCGAGGCGATGATCGCGGTGACGACCCCGTTCCAGCCGCCCGCCCGGTAGGCAAGAGCCAGCAGGACCTGCCCCAGCCATTCCTTGGCAATCCAGGGCTGGCCGGCAAACGTGTAGGAGTAAGGATCGACGGTCGGAAATGTCCGGTTTGTCAGGAAATCGAGACCGACTTTCACTTGCCACCAGCTGTCGGGATCCTGCAGGGTGGCGCCTGCCTGGGCAGCCAACGCACCCGCCATCGCCAAGGCCGCGAGCAGGCAGAAGATCAGCCTGTTCCGCTCGTTGTATGTCGCGGCCGCCACACTGGCCTGAGCGTCGTTCATGATGCGCCGCCTCTGATCGGTTCCGGTGACAGTTGGGTTCAAGGTGTTGGACTGGCGGACTGCCGCCGAGGCTTGTCGGCCACCCGAACTGTGCGGTCGGTGCTGTCGTCCCCACGTCCCACAAACACGAAGCGGGCCGAGCCAAGATAGAAAACCACCGAATAGACGCAGATTCCCGCGAGGTGGACCAGCGGGTTTTCGACGATGCCTGCCGAACGGGCGGCGATCACGACGGCCAGATTGATGCTGTAGGCGACCAGAAAGACACCCCCGTAGCGCAGCGCGGTTCCGGGCTGGAAGCCATCGGCTCTGCTGAAGGTCCATTGGCGGTTGAGGAAGAAGCCGAGGACAAGGCCGGCGGCATAACCCGTGGCGTTGGCAAGGATGTCGCCCAGACCGAGCGCAAGCCCGGCCAGGATGACCGCGTATCCCAGCGCCGTGTTCAACAGACCGACGGCGCCAAATCGCAGCATCCTCGGGAAGTCAAACGGCAGGCTTGACCACATGCGCAAAATATTGGGCTCCGACAGGTACCTTGGTGAGGAAGCGCTCGAACGGCCTCAGTCTCGCAAGCATCCGAGGAAAGAAAATCCGGTAGACGATCCTCGTGTTGGCAAGGCCCGCCTCGGCCATGCGCCCGCGCATCTCGCGCGAATTTATCAAAACCGCGTTTTCGTCGAAGGCACAGTTTCTCACCGCGTGCGTGGTCAGCGGGTTCCAGGGATTGTGTTCGAAGACGAAGAAGCTGCCGCCATCGGCCAGCACCCTGCCGATCTCGGCGAACAGCCCGATCTGCAGGTTCTCGGGAATATGGTGGAAGACGCAGGCCGCGAAGGCCAGGTCGAAGCTGCCGTCGGCAAAGGGAATTGTCTTGCCGTCGAAATGCGTGAAGGCGGCCTGGCCGGGAAAGCGCTTGCTGGCGATGTCGAGCGATTCCCGCGAAGGATCGAGCAAGGTGATCTCCGCGTCGGGAAACGCGTTGCGCATATGGCCTAGCGAATTGCCGACGCCGGCGCCGAAATCCAGTATTCGTCGCGGTTTGACACCGGCCCGCCGCAGCGTCGCGGCGACGTCGTCGATCTTGTACCTGGCGAAGAAATCCGGGTTTTCGCCGCTCAGCCTTATGCTTGCGGCATGCTGCTCCTGATATTCCCGCGCAAACCGGTCGAACTCCGCCTCAAGCACGTGCGGCCCTCTTTGCCATCTCCTGCAGGCGATGGACCGGCAATTCGCCGTCCTCCACTGCCTGGCTGCGCGAAACGATCTCGTTGACGAAGTAGAGCGGCCGCCGCTTTGTCTCCATGTACATGCGCCCGAGATACTCGCCGAAGATCCCGAGCACCATAAGCTGGACGCTGCCGAGGATCAGCACGATCGCGGCAAGGCTGGTCCAGCCGGGCAACACGTTTCCGACCGACCATTCGAGCAGCGTGTAGCCGAGCACGACCAGGCCCAGAAGCCCGAACATCATTCCGAGCAGCGAGGCGAACCGCAACGGCACGATGGAGAAGCTGGTCATCGCGTCGACCGCCAGAAGAAGCATTTTCTTCAGCGGATAGTGGGTGGTGCCGGCAAAGCGGCGGTGCCGCTCATAGGGGAAAGCCACCTGTTTCAGCCCGATCCAACTCACCATGCCGCGAATAAACCTGTAACGCTCTGGCATCGCGTTCAGATGGTCGAGCGCGCGACGGTTCATCAGCCGGAAATCACCGGTATTCGGGGCTATGTCTACGTCGACCATCCGGCGCAGCAAGCGATAGAACATGGACGCGGAGGCGAGCTTGAACCAGCTTTCGCCATCGCGCGTCAGCCTCTGGCCGTAGACCACATCGAAGCCTTCGTTCATCTTCGTCATCATCGCGCCGAGCAGTTCAGGCGGATCCTGCAGGTCGGCATCGAGAATGAGAATGCGCTGGCCGCGACAGAATTCGAGCCCGGCGCTCAACGCGATCTGGTGGCCGTAATTGCGGGCAAGGTCGATGGCGACGACATGGTCGTCCTTTTCGGCCAGCTGGAGAATGGCCTCGCGCGTGCCGTCGGTCGCGCCATCGATAACAAGGACGATCTCGTAGGAAGGGCCTTGTTCAAGGCATGCGGCCGTTACCCGCCGATGCAGTTCGGCCACGCCATCCAGCTCGTTGTAGCATGGGATGACCACCGACAGCATGACGCCGCGTCGCGCGGTGTTTCTCTCCGTCTCCACCAAAGCCTTGCTCCCGCTATTCGATTGGGAATAGCGGCAATTGGTTAGAAAACAGATAAGCCAGCGGGATCGCTGCGGCAGTAGCCGGCAGTCTGCCATGCGCCTGGGCTCGGCTTGCGGCCACACTATGCTCGGTGTCTCGCTATCCCGCAGAACTCCCGGCTTGAAGCGGACAAGCCAAGTGCGTATGTCTGGCTGACGCCCTCTAGCCAGGGTACCTCAATCTGGAGACGGGCCTTGTCCGCATTGACGCGCTTTCTTGGCGACTCGCCGCTCAAGGTGATCCTGAAACTGCTGGTGGTGTCTTTCCTCGTCGGCCTGGTCATGAACGCCTTCGGCTGGTCGCCGATGGATGTGCTCTACGGCATCCGCAAATTCTTCATGGACCTGTGGAATCTCGGCTTCCACGCCATCGACCGTTTCCTCGGCTATATCCTGCTGGGCGCGGCTATCGTCGTGCCGGCCTTCATCCTGTTGAGGCTCGCCAACTACCGGAAGTAGAGCATGATCCCGAACCGCAGGTCCGCGTCAGCGAACCCTGGCACGCGGTTTTTGGACAAGATCGTGCTATCGGGCGTGGCCCGAGGCCACCTCGAACAGGATGGCGTGGCGCGCGGCAAGCGTGGGCACGTCAGTTGAATAGCCACCGCCGATGACGCCGCAGACCGGAATGCCCCGCGTGCGAAAGTGGCTGATCACCATGTCGTCGCGGGCGCGCAGGCCGTCATCCGATAGCGACAGCCTGCCAAGCCGGTCCTCGGCATGGACGTCGACGCCGGCATTGTAGAACACGATGTCCCAATGGGCTTGGGCGGAGAGCTCCGGCAGGATGGCGGCGAGCCTCTTCATGTAAGCGGCGTCACCCGTGCCGTCGGGCAGCGCGACATCGAGGTCGGAGGCGATCTTGCGCACGGGGTAGTTGCGGTCGCCATGCATGGAAAAGGTGAAGACGCGTGGATCATCGGCAAGAATATCCGCCGTGCCGTCGCCCTGGTGCACGTCGAGATCGACGACCAGGATGTTGCGTGCCGCGCCTTCGGCGAGCAGGACCAGCGCGGCGACGGCGACATCGTTGAAGGTGCAGAAGCCCGCGCCTTGCGCGCGCCGTGCATGGTGACTGCCGCCGGCGGTGTTGCAGGCGATGCCGTGGCGCAAGGCCAGCCGCGCCGCCAGCACGGTGCCGCCGGTGGCAAGCTGCGCGCGCAGCGAGACGCGGGGTCCGATCGGAAAACCGATCTCGCGCTCGATCTTCTCGGGCACGCGGCAGTTGACGACCTGGTCGACATAGTCCGTCGCATGGGCAAGCTCCAGCCATGATGCCGGTGCCGGTTCGGCGGTGCTGAGCGCGTCGGGGCCGGCGAAGCCGCGTGTACGCAGCGCCTCCATCAGCAAGGGATATTTGCTCATCGGAAAGCGGTGGTTGACGGCGAAGCCGGCGTCGTAGTCGGGATGATGGACGATCTGCAGGGGCATGAATTGGATCCGGCGGCTCGCGCCAGGCCGGGGATTCGGTTGGCCGTCACGGGAAGAGTGATTGCGCGGTGGCTGGAAAATGGGGCACATCGGCAGTTCGATCAAGCCGCAATCAGCAAGGCAGCAATCCTTGGACCAGGGTGCAACCCCAGCCGACGCCAGATCCCCAATCAACCCCGGATCATTTGTCGTCACCAATCGTTCCGTGCTCGCCATCGCCGTGCCGATGACGCTTGCCTATCTGACGACGCCGATGCTCGGCCTGGTCGACACGGCTGTCATCGGCCAGTTCGGCGATGCCGCCTTGCTTGGCGGCCTGGCGGCCGGCGCATTGATCTTCGACGTCGTCTTCACCTCTTTCAATTTCCTGCGCTCGGGCACCACCGGGCTCGTCGCACAGGCGTTTGGGCGCGGCGACGCCCTGGAGGAACAGGCGGTGTTCTGGCGCGCCGTGCTGATCGCGGTTATCGCCGGCATCGTGCTCGCTGCCCTTGCGCCGCTGGTCGCCATCGCCGGGCAAAAGTTCATGGGCGCCGAACCGCGCGTCAGCGAGGCGATGGGCGTCTACATCAGGATCAGGCTGCTCGCGGCGCCGTTCTCGCTGATCAACTACGCCATCCTCGGCTATGTGCTGGGGCGCGGCGAGGGCGGGCTTGGGCTGATGCTGCAATTGGTGCTGAACGGCATCAACATCGCGCTCTGTTTTCTGCTTGGGTTGGAACTTGGCTGGGGTGTCGCCGGCGTTGCCTGGGCGACCGTCACCGGTGAGTTCCTGGCCATGCTGCTCGGCCTGGCGATCGTGATCCGCCGGTTCCGGGCCGCCCCATCCTTGCCGCGCCACCGCCTGCTCGACATGGCCGCCTTCCTGCGCATGATGT
>NZ_RZTF01000086.1:0-693 GCF_004023175.1 Mesorhizobium sp. M7A.F.Ca.MR.362.00.0.0 | reverse complement strand
ATCATGATCCGCTCGTTCTCGCTGCTCGCCGCCTTCGCATTGTTCACCCGCCAGGGCGCGCAGTTCGGCACGGTGACGCTGGCCGCCAACGCCGTGCTGATGAACTTCTTCCTCGTCGCCGGCTATTTCCTCGACGGCTTTGCCACCGCCGCCGAACAGCTGGCGGGCCGTGCCGTCGGCGCACGTGCCGCCGCACCGTTCCGCCAGGCCGTGCGGCTGACGCTGTTCTGGGGTTTCGGACTGGCGGGAGCCGCGACGCTGGTAATGCTGTCTGGTGGCGCCAATCTGGTCGCACTGGTGACGACATCGGAGGAAGTCCGTTCGGTGGCCGACATCTACCTGCCGTGGGCGGCATTCACCGCGCTGAGCGGTGTGCTGGCGTTCCAGATGGATGGCGTCTTCATCGGCGCGACCTGGTCGCGCGACATGCGCAACATGATGCTGCTGTCGTTCCTGGTTTTCGCGGCCGCGCTGCTGACCCTTGCGCCCGCCTTCGGCAACAATGGACTTTGGGCGGCGCTGCACGTCTTCCTGCTGGTGCGAGGCTTCAGCCTGCTGACGATCCTGCGGCTCAGGGTGCGGACGGCGTTTTAGACGGTGCCCTCCGGAAGGCCCTGCGCCGTCCAGGCAGCGAACGGCACCTGTTCGCGATAGGAATTTTTTCTTGACTCTGTGATCTCAGCTATGGTACAT
>NZ_RZTF01000870.1:0-657 GCF_004023175.1 Mesorhizobium sp. M7A.F.Ca.MR.362.00.0.0 | reverse complement strand
GCCGCCGCCAGCCGACTCCTTCTTCGGAGCCTCCGCGATCATGGCTTCGGTGGTGACCAGCAGGCCGGCGACCGAGGCCGCGTCCTGAAGAGCCGTACGGACAACCTTGACCGGATCGACGATACCCATGGCGATCATGTCGCCATACTCGCCGGTCTGGGCGTTGTAGCCGAAGGTCGCGCCCTTGTTCTCAAGGATCTTGCCGGCAACGATCGATGCTTCCGCACCGGCGTTGGCCGCGATCTGGCGGGCCGGAGCCTGCAGCGCACGACGCACGATGTTGATGCCGGCGGCCTGGTCGGCGTTGACGCCGGTGGCCTTGATGTTGGCCGAAGCGCGCAGCAGCGCGACGCCACCACCAGCAACGATGCCTTCTTCGACGGCCGCGCGGGTCGCGTTGAGGGCGTCGTCGACGCGGTCCTTCTTTTCCTTGACTTCGACTTCCGTCGCACCGCCGACGCGGATCACCGCAACGCCGCCGGCGAGCTTCGCCAGACGTTCCTGCAGCTTCTCCTTGTCGTAGTCCGAAGTGGTCTCTTCGATCTGCTGCTTGATCTGGGCGACGCGGCCCTGGATCTCGGCCTTCTTGCCGGCGCCGTCGACGATGGTGGTGTTCTCCTTGGAGATCGACACCTTCTTGGCGCGGCCGAGCATGTT
>NZ_RZTF01000869.1:261-664 GCF_004023175.1 Mesorhizobium sp. M7A.F.Ca.MR.362.00.0.0 | reverse complement strand
CCCGCCATCATCGACACCCTCCTCAGAAGATGAGGCCCCCTCGCCGTCCCGGCCATTTTGTGCCGGCTCCGCCGCCGCACCGCCGCGACCAGTCAGCGCCAATAACCCGTCGCGGCCGAGCGCCCAGTCGGGTTTATTGCCAAAAATGTGGCGGCGGGCGCGCAGCACGGCATGCGCCCGGGTGAGATCATGTGTCGGAGTGCGGATATCCATGTGGGCGTCGTGCAGGACGAGGTCCTCAAGGTGGACCAGTTCGCCTTCGATCCACAGCGCCGCCGCCGCGTCGGCAAAGTGTTGGCGCTCGATCCAGCCGTCGCGCACCGGCGAGCGCGCCAGACGCTCGTCGAGCCGCGCCAAAGCCTCGGTGTCGTTTTTACCTCCCGATTTCAAACAGGGAAAAGTC
>NZ_RZTF01000869.1:0-251 GCF_004023175.1 Mesorhizobium sp. M7A.F.Ca.MR.362.00.0.0 | reverse complement strand
GGAAAAGTCAGGTGTTGTTTAGGTTTTGGCGCTACGACAGCCCCGATTTTTCGCTAACGATTTCACTGACTGCGATTTGCCGCACCGATTGCACAACCGCAAAGCCGCACCCGGCACGTCGCATTCCGACGAAGCATGGTCGGCGGCACGTCGTCTCGCTCGCGAGCTCGACAGGATTCTCGACGGTTCGGGGCCAAGACGCGCGGCAATCAGCCGGGCCGCGGCCGAGCTGCGCCTCTCGACCCGCCAAG
>NZ_RZTF01000868.1:0-671 GCF_004023175.1 Mesorhizobium sp. M7A.F.Ca.MR.362.00.0.0 | reverse complement strand
CGTCTACAATGGTGCCAAGCAGGCAGAGGCCGATCTCGGGCCGAAGGTCGACTACATCTTCTCCCAGTGGGACATCGAAAAGATGGTGCAGCAACTGCGTGAGGCCGTCGCGGTCAAGCCCAACGGCATCGCCATGATGGGCCACCCGGGCGACGCGTCGATCATGCCGCTGGCCGAACAGGCACACAAGGACGGCATCAAGATGATGTACCAGAACGTGCCGGTGCCGAAGGTGGTGGAAGCGTTCGGCGGCGGCTATGTCGGCGCCCAGCAGGAGCAGCAGGGCCGCGCGCTCGGCGCCGAGGCGTTCAAGCTGGGCAAGCTGAAGGCCGGCGACAAGGCGATCATGATCGGTCCGTTCGAAAACGAAAGCCGCGGCGCGCGCGAGCGCGGGACGGTGGCCGCGCTCAAGGACGCTGGCGTCGAGGTCATCCAGTTGTCCTCTCCGCCGAGCGGCGAATGGGCGTCCGATCCCAATCTGGCCATTCCGGTGATTACCGCGGCGCTGCTCAACAATCCCGACGTCAAGGCGGTCGGCTATCCCGGCGGGCAGATGCTCGGCAATGTATCGACCTACATGCAGGCGGCCGGACGCAAGGCGGGCGAGATATTCAATTTCGGCTTCGACACCAGCCCGCAGATCGTCGAGGGCTTCAAGGGCGGCTGGGTGC
>NZ_RZTF01000867.1:0-674 GCF_004023175.1 Mesorhizobium sp. M7A.F.Ca.MR.362.00.0.0 | reverse complement strand
CGTTTGGCGCGTTCCGGGTGGGCATCGACATCGAACCCAAAAATGATCTCGACAGCCTCCCGCCAGGCGGCCCCGTCCCGCGCTGCGTCGAAGAGGCGCAGATAAGTGATCCTGTGGCGCCAGTCGTAATCGGTTATCGCGTCGACATTCGGGGGGCTGTCTTCGTAAGGGGGTATCTCGGGCATGGTCTTATCGTGAAGCGGTGCATTGCCGGGTGAGCAAAGGTGCCACAGGGCTGAATGAGAATGAACCCCCTGTGCTCTTCCTTGTTCGCCGAGGCTCGCTCTGGGCTGGACCGATATCTGCGAGTTCATCGATGATTCATGGCGTTGGCATTGGCTTGTCGCAACGGTTCTACGAAAGCCTCGTTGCACCTATTCTCCAACAGCATTTTCCCAAACTGCCCCATGCGGCGGCCAGGATTGGCCTCGGGTCAGAAGTGCTTGGCTACCGCACTGATATGTCCGCAGACCACGACTACGGTCCATGCGTGCAGATCTTTCACCCGAAGCGGAATTTTCCGAGACAGCCCGGGAGATAATGCGGATCCTGGACCTCAGCTTGCCCGATAGATTCGACGGCTGGTCAGTTCGCTACCCCACCAATGTCCGTCCGTCCGCTGCAGATGCCCGAGAAGGTCTGCTGGGATCAGAACACGGCGTTGAACTATATAC
>NZ_RZTF01000866.1:0-675 GCF_004023175.1 Mesorhizobium sp. M7A.F.Ca.MR.362.00.0.0 | reverse complement strand
GTCAGGAGCAGGCGGGAAGGTACGCCCGAAAGCCTCTTGTCGCTACACGCCCCTGGCGGCTGATGCGACCTGCGTAGCCGACCCGTTCAGGCGCGGCACCACGACGAGGCGTTTGATCTTGCCCTTCTTGAAGGCGGCGAGGAAACGCGCATAATCCTTGAAGGCGACGCAGCCGCTCGACTGGGCGTAGCGGCCCCGAAGCAGATACGTATGGGCCAGAAACCCGTCGCGATTGTATTTGTTGCGGCCATCGACCGGCGTCAGGCGCAAGGCCTCCACACCATGAAAGCGCGACTCGCGCAGCGACAGATTGTAGGTGTTGGGCGGTGTCGGTCCGCGGTTCTTCTGGTCGGCATAGCGCGGCTGGTCCGTCATCGCGCCGATGCCAGAATGCGCCTCGAGCCTTGAGCCGTCAGGCATGTAGACGGTGGCGGCGCTGATATCGTAGACGGCGACGCCATTGCCGGCGCCGCTTCTGGATCCCGGCGAGTTGAACAGATTTCTGAACGCCTTGCCAAGGCCGCCCGAAGGCGTGTCCGGCTTGGCGTAGGCCAGCACATCGCCGCCATCGGCCGGCCGAAGTCGATCCATGTCCACGATTTCGCCGGCCGCTTCGACCGCTATGGCCAACTCTACACCCAGACCCGGATCACCGACGTGCCGGCCGATGCTGTC
>NZ_RZTF01000865.1:0-678 GCF_004023175.1 Mesorhizobium sp. M7A.F.Ca.MR.362.00.0.0 | reverse complement strand
CACCAGTTCCGCCGGCCGCCGTCCCACCGGCGTGCAAGGCCCTCTGCGATCAATGTCTCGCCGATCGATCGCCCGTTCCTGGTCACGGTTCGCAGCTTTCGCCCATGTCGATCCTCGTCACGCCAGCCGGCCACCAATGAGAACTTTCCTGCATTCAGCAATTCCCGCAACCTGCGCTTGGCCGTCTCGCCCTGTACCCGCTCTGCCTCGCAACGGGGCGGGCTCAGCTCCGGCGTGTCGATATCGGCAATCCTGATCTTCACACCCTGATGCCAGAACGTGTCGCCATCCACCACGCAGGTCACGCGGGGACCATCGCCGCAAATCGGAAACGAAGCCGAAAGCAAGTCCTGTCGCGGCGCCGAGACTAGGGCCGCCACACCCTCGATCCCGCCCGCTTGGCTGAGCTGGTAAGCGCCAAATGCCGCCGCCGCGACGAGTGCGCCGACGACCAACTTCGCAATCGCCGATCCGATTTTCCGACGCGACGATTTCCTCCGATAGACGGACTGTTTCCCGCGCGGCGTCTTCGGCTGCCCGAATCGCAGTCTTTTCTTCTGCCGGAGTCTGACGACGGTTTTCAGAGGGCATGCCTCCCTGCTTGGCTTCCGAGGTTTTCGCAGGATACGGTTTCGATGGTCTTTACGGGCATCGTTCAACTTCCCCGCATCTCAGGGG
>NZ_RZTF01000864.1:0-684 GCF_004023175.1 Mesorhizobium sp. M7A.F.Ca.MR.362.00.0.0 | reverse complement strand
GATTGACCTCGCATCAGGCCTCTCTGCGCCCCTATTCAGCCGTTGCAACAAAACCGTGCATAGCCGAGCTGCATATAGACGCTGGAAACAAAGCCCTTTCCGACGTCGTCGATGCCTCCCAGAATGCTTGTCGCCAGGCCGTTCATCCATCCTCGACAACACGATCGAAGGGCGGCGCGTTGACCGGCTTCAAGGGTCCGCAGCTAGCGTCGCCGGCATAGGCTAGCGGCGCGCACGGCGCCTTGAGCTCGCGACCTGGACGGGCGCAGCCGCTTAGCGTGACACTCGTCACCGCGACGGCGAGCATGCTGACCCGCCACCAAGCTGGCATGCGTTTCGCTCGCGCCCTCAACGATCAGTTCCGCTTTTGCCAAAATTTTCGAACGGATTGACTTGCGCCGGCGTCATCAGCTTTTGCACCTGGCTTTGCCGCAAAAGCCGGGTCTTCATTTCCTCGTTGAGCGCGGCGACGGCACCATTTTGGACGCCGATGAGCTCGTTGACCGCACGCGCGTTCTCAAGCTGCATGCGCGTGTTTTGATCGACCGAGCCTTTGACATCCTCGGCCTGTCCGATCTGCCCGCTGGCCGACTGCAACGACTGCTCGCGTTGCGCGACGCCTTGGGAGGCCTGAGAGGTGAGGGCGCTCAACAGCGACGCGACGTTGACGCTGCCGCTATAGGC
>NZ_RZTF01000863.1:0-688 GCF_004023175.1 Mesorhizobium sp. M7A.F.Ca.MR.362.00.0.0 | reverse complement strand
AGGACCCTCGTCGCATCGGCGTCGACTTCGCATCGGAAATTTAGGTTGTACCAGGCGTTTCTGGTGCTGAAGGCGGCCTGCGGAGGATTGAGAACATTGCCTTTGTCCAGCGTGATGGTTGGCACCCATTTGACCGTATAGTCGGCAGTTTGCAGTTCCCGGCTCAGAACGTTGCCGCAGAGGGTGGCCACCCGCTGACCGCGCGGCACATTCTCCATGGAGCTTGTAGCGAACGCATTGCCGGTTGCCCCTTGCGAGTAAAGCTTTCTGACGCCCGGAAGGCCGGGATAGATCGGTGATCCTGCAACGTCGTTGTTGGTGGGATTTGATCTTCCAGCATTCCCGATCGGCGCTTTGAAAGCTCTTGCGGGCTTGAACGTCATAGTCTTGGCGGGTTTGGCTTTGGGCTTTGCCTTTTCAGCCGAGGCTGGAGGCGCTGGCTTGCCACCGGTCTCAGCCGCCAATGGCTTTGGCATCACGACGGCTTGCTTTTCGTCGGGTTGCGGTGCGGGTTCTTGTTTGTCCGGCTGCTGCTTGTCGGTGTCCTCGGTCGCCTGCTTCTCCTCGCTTTGCGCGGGCTTTTCGTCCGGCGCAGCGGTGGCTGGCTTCTCGTCAGACTTGCTGGGCTCTGCCTTCTGCTGTGGCGTTGCAGGCGGGGCGGGCTGGGTTGGCGCGGGTGTCGGTGCTA
>NZ_RZTF01000862.1:0-690 GCF_004023175.1 Mesorhizobium sp. M7A.F.Ca.MR.362.00.0.0 | reverse complement strand
AGCGAGGCGAACATGCGCGCCACATTGTAGGGCTCGCTGTAGGAACTCGATGCTGCTCAACGACCTGCAGCGCGACAAGGACACGACCTATCTGTTCATCAGCCACGACCTCAGGGTGGTGCGCTACATGGCCGACAGGATCGGCGTGCTCTATCGCGGACGCCTGGTCGAAACCGGTTCATCCGACCAGATTTTCAAAGGCCCCAACCACCCCTATACGGCCCTGCTGCTGGCCGCTTCTTCCGATGAGGCCGAGCCGAAGTTATCCGCTCAAGCCGAGGTCGAGGCAGCCGGCATCCCGAACACCGGATGCGCCTTCGCCAACCGCTGCCCCCTGGTCCTGCCTGACTGCCGAAAGGCAGAACCATCAGCCATGGAGGTTGCGGCTGGCCACCGGATCGCCTGCTGGCGGCACGGCCAGGGTTCCTGAGCGGCTCAACAGCAGCCTGACGGTCCACGGCAGCACGTTTCCTTTCAGGCACAGTGCGATGTCAGAATTGGCTCTTGAAGGGTCAACTCGGACGCGCGTAACATCGCGCCATCTGAATTGAGTCTGCTTTATTAGTCCGGACTAACCTCCGGATTGGTTTGGATATTTCCCTTGAACACGCAAGCAATCGGCGGCGCGCCGGAGCGCGGCAAATCGTTTGCCCATGTGGCGGAAGCCTCCTGGGGCAAGGGCCTCAGCAC
>NZ_RZTF01000861.1:0-691 GCF_004023175.1 Mesorhizobium sp. M7A.F.Ca.MR.362.00.0.0 | reverse complement strand
GAGCCGATGCTTAGCCCCCGTGGCATGCGCGGCCTCATGGACATAAGTCCCGACGTGAGCGACAGCATCGCGGAAGACGTTGAAGGCCGGCATAAAGATATGGTCGAGATCGATGCGGTAGTATGCAGCGTCGGCGCCAAAAGTAACTGGGATGCCGAGCGCACTGATGAAGGCATCGGCATGGGGGACTCGTTCAGAGTCAGGCAGGATTGGAGCGGCGGAAGGCGTGAAGCCCTCGACCTGAGAGCTGTTGAAGACCGAGAAGGCGCGCGCGAAGAGGCGTCGCTGGGGGTGCTCATCGTCGCCGACTGCATCATCGTCACTGTGTGCGGCAAACTCCTTCCAGAGCACGACGGTCGTTGCGCGTTCGCCCTTGCGGACCTGGGCGTCAAGCGCCTGCCATTGCCGGTATGTGCCCCAGATGCCGCTTCCAAAGCCGTGAGCCTGAGCTGCGATCCAAAGAGCGAGCGTATTGACGCTGCGATAGGCCTTTCCGGAAGAGATGTTGATTGGGCGAGCAATCGAGCTTCCATCGTGGTGCCAGGGCATCCGCCATTCGCCGGCGCCGGCCTCGATAGCGGCAATGATCTCGGAGGTGATGCGGGTATAAACGTCGGTGCGGTTTTGCGTGTCCATCGTCGGAACTCCTGTCCCGCGGGGGCCAATCCCCGGCGGCGGAGCAGCCATCTGC
>NZ_RZTF01000085.1:6306-19263 GCF_004023175.1 Mesorhizobium sp. M7A.F.Ca.MR.362.00.0.0 | reverse complement strand
GTCGTCGGCGCCGGCTGGTTCCTGTTGCTGCGCCATGCCGGCGATGTCTTTGCCATCGCCCCGGTCATGGTCGTCACCGTCAACGCGGTGATGGCGATGCCATTCGCCCTGCGCGCCGTGCGTCCCGCCTATGATGCGGCGAGCGAGCGTCACGAACGGCTCTGCGCACAGCTCGGCATTGCGGGCTGGAACCGGCTGATGCTGGTCGACTGGCCGTCGCTGCGGCGCCCGCTCGCCACGGCCTTCGCTTTCGCCATGGCGCTGTCGCTGGGCGATCTCGGTGTCATTGCCCTGTTCGGCAGTGATTCCGTGCAGACATTGCCCTACCTTCTTCTGGCACGGATGGGCAGCTACCGCACCGAGGATGCCGCCGGCCTGGCACTGCTGCTCGGCCTCGTCTGTCTCGCGTTGATCGTGGCGGCGCACTGGCTGGGAAGGGAGAAGGTCCGCGATGCGTGAGAGGGCGGCCAGCAGGCTCGAGAAGGGCGCGCCGGTGCGGCTGGACAAGGTGTCGTTCAGTTATGGTGAGGTGCCACTTGTCTTCGACGTCGAGTTCGCCACGGCGAAGATCACCGCCATCATGGGTCCGAGCGGTTCGGGCAAGTCGACGCTGCTCAATCTGGTCGCCGGCTTCGAGACCCCACAGTCGGGCCGCGTGCTGATCGGCGGGGCCGATGTCAGCGCCGAGCCGGCCTCGGCGCGGCCGGTGTCGATGGTGTTCCAGGAGAACAATCTCTTCGCGCATCTTTCCGTCGAGCAGAATGTCGGGCTCGGCCGCTCGCCCTCCCTGGGGCTGACCGAGGCGGACCGCGCCGCGGTCGCCGAGGCGCTTGCGCGCACCGGTCTCGCGGGCAAGGAGAAACGCCTGCCGCGCGAGCTCTCTGGGGGCGAACGCCAGCGCGTCGCACTCGCCCGCGTGCTGGTGCGAGACCGACCGGTGTTGCTGCTCGACGAGCCCTTCGCTTCGCTCGGACCCGCTTTGCGCGACGAGATGCTGAATCTGGTTGCTGCCGTTCATGCCGAACGCGCCATGACGGTGCTATTTGTCACCCACCAGCCCGAGGATGCACGCCGCATCGGCGAGCACATGGTGTTTGTCGACAATGGGTTGGTGGCCGCAACCGGCAAGGCTGATGATTTCTTTACCGGGGCTGGTCCGGAGGCGTTCCGGCGCTATATCGGCGCGGGTGCTGGATATTCCACATCACGCGATGTTGCCCGGAAGCGGACATAATTTACGGTCAAACCGGCTCCAGGCGATGTGGCGTTTGCTTGCCATGACCGGGGGAGTGTGGCTAGGTCGCCCTACCGGTCCGGCACAGGCCGTGATTTGCCTGCAGTATCCGCCGCCCGCCCTAAGGGACGGGCAACGGATGCTGCAGCAGTTTTAGATAGCGCATGACACGTTCCGAAGATCGCCCCCGATTTTCGTGGTCATGCGCCGGGACCCGAAAGGAAGCCGTTCTGGCGATCGGCGCTAACACATTGGGAATGAAACCGCTGGCGCGTTTTCTCGCGCTGGCCGGTTTTGCCGTGGCGTTGGCAAGCTGCCAGATGTTCACGCCGCCGGAAGTTCAGGAATCCGGCTTCCAGCCTTCCGACAAGCCGATCACAGTGGACAATGTCGGCGCCAACAACAAGCTCGCCGAATTGGCCAAGGCGCAGCACCCGCGCATCCTGGCGACTTACGGCGGTGAATATTCCGACCCCAAGCTCGAGCGAATGGTCGCCAAGGTGGTCGGTAGTTTGACGGTGGTGTCCGCCAACCCGACACAGACCTATCGCATCACCATTCTAAATTCGCCCAACGTCAACGCATTCGCGCTGCCGGGCGGTTATCTCTACATCACCCGCGGCCTCCTGGCGCTGGCCAATGATTCGGCCGAGCTTGCCGCTGTAATCGCGCATGAGATGGGCCACGTCACCGCCAATCACGGCCTGCAGCGCCAACAGCTCGAGGCAGAGGAAGGCCTGGCGACCAAGGTGGTTTCCGATGTGCTCGGCGACAGCCCGACCGCCAAGGCGGCGTTGATCCGCGGCAAGCTGAGGCTGGCGCAATTTTCGCGCAACCAGGAGCTGGAAGCCGACGCCATCGGCATCAAGTCGATCGGCGAGGCCGGCTACGATCCTTTCGCCGCAGGCCGCTTCCTTCAATCGATGTCGGCCTATACCGATTTCCGCTCGATCAGCGGCGCCACCGACGCCAGCCTGGACTTCCTGGCCACGCACCCCAACACGCCGCAGCGCATCGATCTGGCGCAGCGCCATGCCCGCCAGTTCGGCGCGCCGGGCGTCGGCACGCGCGACCGCGATTCCTTCCTCGCCGGCATAGACGGCCTGCTGTATGGCGACACGCCCGAGGAAGGCTATGTGCGCGGCGAAACCTTCCTGCACCCGGGCCTTGGCGTGTCGTTCACGGTGCCGGACGGCTTCATCATCGACAATTCGGCGGCAGCGGTGACGGCCACCGGCCCCGGCGACATAGCGATCCGTTTCGATGGCGTTTCCATCGACAAGAACCGGGCGCTGACGGACTATATCCGCAGCGGCTGGGTGGCTGGTCTCGTCGACAGCAGCGTCAAGCAGGAAACCATCAACGGCAATGAGGCGGCGACCGCGCATGCCGGCGCCGAAGGCTGGCAATTCGACATAGCGGTGATCCGCGCTGGCGGCCAAGTCTACCGGCTGCTGACCGCGGCCCCTTCCGCCAGCACGTCTCTGGACACGATCGCCCGTTCGGTAAGCGGCTCGTTCCGGATACTGAGTGCTGCCGAAAAGGCGGCGCTGAAGCCGCTGCACATCCGCGTCGTCACCGTCCAGCCTGGGCAGACGATGGGTTCACTTTCGGCGCAGATGGTCGGCGTCGACCGCAAGCTCGACCTGTTCCGCGTCCTCAACGCGCTGTCGCCCGGTGCCGCCGTTTCGGCCGGCGACAAGGTCAAGATCGTCACCGACAAGTAGGCGCCGCTGGACGCCTGCCGCCGTTCAGGCGGCAGTCGCCATGAACTCCGGATTCTGCTTCACCAATGCGACCTTGAGCTTTTCCATGGCGCGGGCCTCGATCTGGCGGACGCGTTCCTTGGAGATGCCGAGGGTTTCGCCGAGCGCTTCGAGTGTCGCGCCCTCGTCGTTCAGCCGCCGTTCCTCGATGATCCTAAGCTCCCGTGCGTTGAGCGCGCGAAGCGCCTCCCTCAGCCAGAGCGAGCGGCGCGCGACATCGATCTTGTCGCCGACGATCTCGTCGGGCAGCGGATCGTCCGAAATCAGGAAATCCATGCGCTCGGTCGAACCCGCATCGTCGGCAATAGGCATGTTGAGCGAGGAGTCGGGCGCCGAGAGCCGCGAATCCATCATCGCCACATCGGCTTCGGAGACGCCAAGCGCCTCCGACACTTCGCGATAGAGCGTGGCGTTGGAGAGCGGCTCCGTGCCATTCGCCAACCGCGCGCGCAGGCGTCGCAGGTTGAAGAACAGCGCCTTCTGGGCCGAGCTGGTGCCGCCACGCACGATAGACCAGTTGCGCAGGATATAGTCCTGCATCGAGGCGCGGATCCACCATGTCGCATAGGTCGAGAACCGCACCTCGCGCTCCGGCTCGAAGCGGGCGGCGGCCTCGAGCAATCCGACATGACCCTCCTGGACCAGATCGCCGAGCGGCAGGCCGTAATGGCGGAACTTGGAGGCCATGGAAATGACCAGCCGCATATGGGCGACGGTGATTGAGTGCAGCGCGTTCTGGTCGTTGTCCTCTTTCCAGAGCAATGCAAGCCGATGCTCTTCGTCACGCTCGAGGTAGGGAGCCTTCATTGCCGCGCGGACCATGATCCGTCCTGCCGTGTCTTCCATCATGAGGCGCTCCCTGGGTGGTGCGAATGACTTTGCAAAGTTGGCTGCCGCCCGGGTTGAAATGCCGGCGTCGTGCCCTAGAACAGCCAGAACTGCCATGCGCGGGAAAGGTTCCGCGACCGCAGCGGCGCGATTGTGTTGCCTGAAGGATTCTCAGGAGGTCCGAGATGGCTGCGATCACGAGTGAAAAAGCGCCGTTTAGAGAATATGGTTTCATAAACCCGCCGTTTTTGAAATCCTGTTCCTTATTTTTTCGGCATGCATCTGTCAGTTTCCAGCGCTCACAAATATGCCGGCCAGCCGGCCAAGGACGGGATCACAGAAAAATGAAATGGCTCAAGTCGCTCATTATCGCCGGAACGCTGCAGGCCCTGGCTGTCGCTTCAGGTCATGCCGGCCCCAATCTCGACCAGATCAAGCACGCCGGTGTCATCAAGATCGGCACGGAAGGCACCTATGCGCCGTTCACCTACCATGACACGTCCGGTGCACTGGTCGGCTTCGACGTCGAAATTGCCAAGGCGATTGCCGAGAAGCTTGGTGTCCAGGCCGAGTTCCTCGAAGGCAAGTGGGATGGACTGATCGCCGGCCTCGACGCCAATCGCTACGACGCCGTCATCAATCAGGTGGGCATCACCGATGCCCGCAAAGCCAAGTACGACTTCTCCGATCCCTACATCGCCTCCAAGGCGGTGCTGATCGTGCGCGGCGACAACACCGACATCAAGAGCTTCGCCGATCTCAAGGGCAAGAAGTCGGCGCAGTCGTTGACCTCGAATTTCGGCAAGCTGGCCGAAACGAACGGCGCCGAGCTGGTCGGCACCGATGGCTTCGACCAGTCGATCCAGCTGCTCCTGACCGGCCGCGCCGACGCCACGATCAATGACAGCCTGTCGTTCCTCGACTTCAAGAAGCACAAGCCCGACGCCAATGTGAAGATTGCCGCGCAAGAGGAAAACGCCGACTACTCCGGCGTCATCGTGCGCAAGGGCGATCCGGAGCTGGTCGCCGCGATCAACAAGGCGCTGGCCGACATCAAGGCCGACGGCACCTATAAGAAGATCGCCGACACCTATTTCGGCCAGGATGTTTCGAAGTAATCTACGAGGCGAGCCGCTCCGCGGCCATGAGACACATAGAGCGGCGAGCCGGCTTTGACGGCCCGCCGCTTTTGTCGTGATATGGCAGACGCATTCTCGCCTTGACCAAGCTGCTTCGACCAATCTGGAGGGTCATACGTGCCGCACTGGCTGCAACTGATGCTGGAGTCGCTGCCTTCGCTGCTGTGGGCGGCGCTGATCTTCACCGTGCCGCTGACGCTGTTGTCCTTCGCCTTGGGGCTGGCCGTTGGGTTGGGTGCGGCACTTGCCCGGCTGTTCGGCCCCAAGCCGCTGGTCGCGCTTGTGCGCTTCTATGTCTGGATCTTCCGGGGTACGCCACTTTTGGTGCAGCTGTTCCTCATCTTCTACGGCCTGCCGTCGGTCGGCATCCTGCTCGACGCCTTCACGGCAGCGTTGATCGGATTCACGCTCAACATCGGCGCCTACACGTCGGAAATCATCCGCGCGGCAATAGGCTCGGTGCCGAAAGGCCAGTGGGAAGCCGCCTATTCGATCGGCATGACCTGGGGCCAGGCGATGCGGCGCACCATTCTGCCGCAAGCCGGCCGGGTCGCGGTGCCGCCGCTCTCCAACACCTTCATCTCGCTGGTCAAGGACACGTCGCTGGCCGCCGCCATCACCGTGCCGGAGATGTTCCAGGCGGCGCAGCGCATCGTCGCCACCACCTATGAGCCGCTGATCCTCTATGTCGAGGCGGCGATCCTCTATCTGGCGCTGAGTTCGGTGCTGTCGGCCTTGCAGACGCGGCTGGAGACCCGGCTCAACCGCTATGGCGGCTTCCTGGAGGCGCGCTCATGATCGGCCTCAGCAACATCGAAAAGCGCTTCGGCGACAATCTCGTGTTGAAGGGCGTGACGGTCACCATTGCCGAAGGCAGCGTCACGGCGCTGGTCGGTCCGTCGGGCGGGGGAAAGAGCACCCTGCTGCGCTGTATTAACCTCCTGGAGATCCCGACCTCGGGCACGGTGCGCATTGGCGACGAGACGCTCGAATTCCACCCCGGCGGCAGGGTTCCGGCCAGGGATATCCAGCGCCTGCGGCTGCAGACCGGCATGGTGTTCCAGAACTTCCAGCTGTTTCCGCATCGCACTGCGATCGAGAATGTCATGGAAGGCCTGGTGACGGTGCTGAAGTGGCCGTCTGACAGGGCACGCGAGCGGGCAC
Organism: Mesorhizobium sp. M7A.F.Ca.MR.362.00.0.0; assembly: GCF_004023175.1. Classification (NCBI taxonomy): domain Bacteria; kingdom Pseudomonadati; phylum Pseudomonadota; class Alphaproteobacteria; order Hyphomicrobiales; family Phyllobacteriaceae; genus Mesorhizobium; species Mesorhizobium sp. M7A.F.Ca.MR.362.00.0.0. Next base: position 13,132 of record NZ_RZTF01000085.1, on the reverse strand, counting down.
TGGCTCTGCTGGAGAAGGTCGGGATGGTGCACAAGGCCGACGCTTGGCCAGCGACGCTGTCGGGCGGCCAGCAGCAGCGCGTGGCGATCGCCCGCGCTTTGGCGCCGTCGCCGAAAGTGCTGCTCTGCGACGAGCCGACCTCGGCGCTCGACCCCGAACTGGCGCAAGAGGTGGTCGAGGTGCTTGGCAAGCTCGCCAGCGAAGGCACGACCATGGTGATGGCAACGCATGATCTGCGCCTCGCCTCCAAGATCGCCCAGGAAGTGGTGTTCCTCGATGCCGGCGTCGTCGTCGAGAAGGGGCCGGCCGCGGTGCTGTTCAACAATCCGCAGCAGCAACGGACGAAGCGGTTCATTGCAACGCTGAAGCAGGAGGCTGAGAAGGAAGGCGGCGGCGAGGTGTAACTGCCGTCACGTCCTAGAAAGCGAAAAAACCCGGCGCGAGGCCGGGTTTTTCATGAATTCAAAGGCGAAAAAGATCAGGCAGCTTCTTCCTGCTCGGCCTCTTCATTGTCGGCCTTCGCGCCACGCTTCGGGCCCTTGTTGAGGTTGACCTCGATCAAGCGCACGGCTTCGGTTTCCGACATGCGGTTGACGGCCGCGATCTCGCGGGCCATGCGGTCGAGCGCCGCCTCATAGAGCTGGCGCTCGGAATAGGACTGCTCCGGCTGGTTGTCGGCGCGGTAGAGGTCGCGCACGACTTCCGAGATCGAGATCAGGTCGCCCGAATTGATCTTCGCATCATATTCCTGGGCGCGGCGCGACCACATGGTGCGCTTGACGCGGGCGCGGCCCTGCACGACCTTCAGCGCGCGCTCGACATAATCCTCCTCCGACAGCTTGCGCATGCCGATGGAGGTCGCCTTGGCGACCGGCACCTTCAGGCGCATCTTGTCCTTCGAAAAGTCGATGACGAACAGTTCCAGCTTGTGTCCAGCAACTTCCTGCTCGTCGATCGAGACGATCTGGCCGACGCCGTGCGCCGGGTAGACGATGTACTCGCCGGTCTTGAAACCGTGACGCGCAGCGGTGGACTTCTTCTGCGGGGTGATCGTTGCCATTACGCCCTGAACTCCTTGTTGTGGCACCGGCGTCCTGCCGGTCCGAACTCGCGCGATCGGGGAAGCCGATCGTTAGCCGCACAACAGATGAACCCATCGGAAAAGCCGGACCGGCAAACCGCAACATCGCGACCGCCTGGCCCAGATCGCTCTGGTCCGAATGGGATTTTCACCTTTCAGTGATTTGGGGCGTCTGCGCCATAAATCGACGTTGTGTCACCGGCATGTTTCGCTGATGTAACACAAAAAGTCGGAAGAATCAAGGTTTTGCTGCATACGCGAAGGCCACAGGTCAGCGCCGGCTGTCAAGCCGGTTAATGTGACGTGCCTCTTACCCAGCGTAATACCGGCTTTTGCGGCCGTGTTGTCAATCGCCTTCGCCGGGCTCGGCCGAGAAGTATTTCTCAAACTTGCCGGCCTCGCCGTCGAAGGATTTGGCGTCTGCCGGCGGTTCCTTCTTGGCGGTGATGTTGGGCCATTTCTCGGCGTATTCGGTGTTGACCTGCAGCCATTTGTCGAGGCCGGGTTCGGTGTCCGGCTTGATTGCGTCGGCCGGGCATTCCGGCTCGCAAACGCCGCAGTCGATGCACTCGTCGGGGTGGATGACGAGCATGTTCTCGCCTTCGTAGAAACAGTCGACCGGACAGACTTCGATGCAGTCCATGTATTTGCATTTGATGCAATTGTCGGTCACGACATAGGTCATCGGTCGGCTCCGGGACGTCCCATTTTGTTGGGCTTTTTCCGTCAGGTAACGCCTTTGTCGACCGCTTGCAAGGGTAGCCATTGCGGACGGTGCCGGTGTTTCCGGAATGGAATTCCAGACTGCAGGCCCGGCGGAAGTCAGTCATGTCCCGCAGAGCGTCTGTTTGCCGGGCTCAGTTCTCGCCTCAGGCGTGCCGTTGTCCCAGAACCACTGCGTGTTTTTGGACGCCAGGCATCAATCTTCGCCGAGCAATCGGTCGGTCTGGCGACGTTCCTTCTTGGTCGGGCGGCCGCTGCCGGCCTCGCGCAGCCCCGGAATTGCATCGGGAGGGGCTTCGCCCTTCGGTGCGGGCGGTGGCGACATATCCTCGTAGAGCGTCCGGGCCTCCTCGGCCGGGCCGCGCCGTGCACCGGCACCAAGCACCTTCCAGATGAAGATGCGGCGTTCGAGCGTGATGGTCAGGACGTCGCCTGGCTTGACTTGGTCGGAGGCCTGCGCTGCTTTGTCGCGATTGATGCGGACGCGGCCGGCGACGACCAACTTCGCCGCCAGCGAGCGCGATTTCACGGCGCGGGAGAAGAACAGCCATTTGTCGATGCGCTGGCGGCCTTCGGCAACCATCGAAGCGAGCCGGGTTCTACTTCTTCAGCTGGTCGCGGAGAGCGGCGAGCTTGGCGAAGGGCGAATCCGGATCGAAACGCACCGGACGCTCCTCGCGCGGCTTCGGCTGGAAGGCCGGCTTGCCGCCTTGCGGGCCACCTTTGCCATCCGGCCTGCCACCCTTCCAGTCGGGACGGCCTTCGCGGCGGTCGGGACGTTCGCCCTGCGGCCTGCCATCATGTCGCTGTTCGCCTTCGGCCTGCGGCTTGGGCTTGAATTTCGAGCGGTCGAAGCGCGGCTTGCCGGCTCCATCGCGCCGTCCTTCATGGGTCGGGCGTTCTCCGGGTGCAGCAGCGGCCGGTGCGCCGGCGGCATCCGCAGGCGCATCGCTTCGGCCGCGCGCTTGTCCGTTGCGCGGGCGATTGTTCCTGCGGTTGTCATCGCGGTTGCGCGGGCGCTGTTCGAAGCGGCCCTGACGCCACAACAGGATGGGTTTTGGTGCTTCGGCTTCCGGCGCGGGTTCGCCGACAGTCACCGCCACAGGTTCGTCCGGCGCGGCGTCCGTTGCGGGCGCGGCATTTGCCGCCAGGTCGGCCGTTGCGGCTTCTTCTGCCGCTGCGGCTTCAGTCTCGGCAGCTTCAGCCTCTGCCTGCGGTTCAGCCGGCGCCGGTTCAGCAGCAGCCTCGGCAACAGGCGCTTCGTCTTGCACGGTTTCGACCGGAGCGTCCGCCTGTTCTTCCACGGCAGGCGCAGCAGGTTCCGCCGCGGCGTCGGAGGTGATTTCGGCGGGAATTTCGACCGTGGTTTCCGAAACGGCCACTGCGTCCGATGCCGGCTCCGACCCTTCGACGGCTGCCTCTGCTGCGGCATCCGTTGCCGCGGCTTCCGCCGCTTTGGCCTGCTCGGCTCGTGCAGCTTCTTCCGTCGCCAGTTTCGCCACCGCCGCTTCGCGGGCGGCGTTGTCCTGCGCTTCGAGCCGCGCCTTGACCTCGACGGCCGGCTTAGGCTCGGCACGGTAGCCGAGGCCCTTGAGAATTTCTTCCATGTCGTCGGCGGTGGCGCCGAGGATCGACATCATCGGCGGCGTCACCATGAAGGACTGGCCGTCATAGGCGCCGTCCGGGCGCTGGCCGAGGCCGGGCTTCCAGTTGGTCGCCGGACGGATCAGATCCGCCAGCCGTTCCAGTATGTCGATGCGCACGGCGCGACGGCCGAGATTGCGGTAGCCGGCAAGCTTATAGAACGTCTTGTCGAAAGCAGGGTCGATCACCACCGAGGTGCGACCCGAGGCGAGCGCATGGACCACGTCGCCAAAACCCGGCTTGTCCTTGCCGTCGTTCTTCAGCGCCCACAGCAGCGTCACCAGTCCGGCAGGCGCCGGCTTGATCAGCGCCGGTACGAAGACATGGTAGGCGCCGAAGCGCACGCCAAGCCGGCGAAGGGCGGCGCGGCCTTCCTGGTCGAGCGACTTCATCTCCTCGGCGATGTCGCGGCGGTTGATGAGGCCGAAATTCTCGACCAGCTGGAAGGCGATGCCGCGGCCGATGCCGGAAATCTGGTCGGCGTTTTTCAAGTCGACCAGCGGCTTCAGCAGCGACTCGATCTGGAAATTGACGAAACGCTCGGCACGCGCGGCAACCTTGTCGCGCGCCGGGCCGGTCAGTTGTTCGTCGGCCAGCAGCACCAGCCGCGGCTTCAGCGCGTCTTCGCCTGATACAAGCGTGCCGATCGGCGCGCCGATCCAGCGCAGCGTGCCGTCCGAGCCGAGCGCGATGTCGCCATTGGCCGAGGCGCCGAAGCGTTCGGCGCGCGATTCGAACTCGGCGGCCAGCGCCTTCTGGGCAGCGGTGCGCACCGCCTTGGCGTCTTCGCCGCCGGCGGTCTGGTCGGCGGTGAAGCGGAACCCTTGCAACTCGCCGACATGGTGGCCTTCGACAAGGACGGTTCCGGTAGGGCTAATTTCGGCTTCAGGCATGGTATTTTCTCTAAGGCGCCGCATGAGGACGGAAGTCCTGCGGTCTACGAAGCGTTTCGTCAACCGCTCATGCAGCGCATCCGACAATCTGTCTTCGATTTCGCGCGTCTTTTCCTGCCAGTGTGCCTGATCGGCCAGCCAGCCGGGCCGGTTCGACACGAATGTCCAGGTGCGGATCTGGGCTATGCGATGCGACAGCGTGTCAATGTCGCCCTCGGTGGTGTCGGCGCGGCGCACCTGCTCGGCCATGTAATTCTCGTTGACATGGCCGTGGCGTGCGAGGTCCGTGTAGATCGAGGCAATGAGGTCGGCATGCTGCGCCGGCGCGATCCTGCGGTAGTCGGGCAGCGCGCAGGCTTCCCACAGCAGCGCCACGCGCTTGGCATTGGTGGTGAGCGCGCGAATGTCCTCGTCGCGCGACAGATGCTCGAGCGCCTGCGCGTCGACGGCAGGCAATGCCCGCGTCAGTCCCTCGACCGGAGCGTTGGTCTCGATCGAGCGCTTCAGCGCGTCGAGGCTGGCAAAGTCGAAATGCGCGGTGCGCCACTGCAGCACCTTCACCGGATCGAAATCGTGGCCTTCGATCTTCTTGATCAGCTCTTCGTCGAGCGGGTCGACCTGGCCGGTGACACCGAACGTGCCGTCGCGCAGATGCCGGCCGGCGCGGCCGGCGATCTGGCCGAGCTCGGCCGCGGTCAGGTTGCGGTACTGGAAGCCATCGAACTTGCGGTTCTGGGCGAAGGCGACGTGGTCGAGATCGAGATTGAGACCCATGCCGATGGCGTCGGTGGCGATGAGGTAGTCGACATCGCCGGACTGGAACAGCGCCACCTGGGCGTTGCGGGTGCGCGGCGAGAGCGCGCCGAGCACGACGGCGGCACCGCCTTGCTGGCGGCGGATCAACTCGGCGATGGCGTAGACCTCGTCGGCGGAGAAGGCGACGATTGCCGTGCGCCGCGGCAGGCGGGTCAGCTTCTTGGAGCCGGCATAGGCAAGATGCGACAGCCTCGGCCGCGTCACCACCGAGACACCCCTCAGCAGGCGCTGCAGGATACCGTGCATGGTGGCGGCACCCAGCAGCAGCGTCTCCTGGCGGCCGCGCAGGTGCAGGATGCGATCGGTGAAGATGTGGCCGCGCTCGAGGTCACCGGCGAGCTGCACCTCGTCGATGGCGACAAAGGCGGCGTCGGTCTCGCGCGGCATGGCCTCGACGGTGCAGACCGAATATCTGGCGCCCGGCGGCTGGATCTTTTCCTCGCCGGTGATCAGCGCAACCTTGTGGGCGCCGACCTTTTCGCAGACGCGGGCGTAGACCTCGCGCGCCAGAAGTCTGAGCGGCAGGCCGATGATCCCACTCTCATGCGCCACCATGCGCTCGATGGCGAGATGGGTCTTGCCGGTGTTGGTCGGCCCGAGCACGGCGGTCACGTCGCGGCCCGACAGGATCAGCGGCTCTGTGTGTTTGGGCTGGATGTTCATCAACCTAGAATAAGGCTTCTGGGACCTGGAAATAAGGCTTCTGGCCTCTGGTTGTCGGGAGCGTGCCTCAAATGGCGCGTATGACAGGCGACACATAGGGATTTCGGGCGCGAAGCGAAAGCGGAATGTTCCGCCGGCGGCCAGAAGGTGGTTTTGTCAAGCTTCCAATCGGCTGCGGATTAACGGATAGAACGAGTCTGGAACGAATCGGCGACGAATCAGTGACTCCTGCAGATTCAGCTTTTGTTCACGGCTACATGTGGATTTCGCGGCCGCGAGTCGCACCACATGCTGAATCGCTGAACTGGCCCGTTTCATGCTAAGAGGGTGTTGCCGTTAACCTTTGTCTGGTAACAATCACGGTGGCTAGGCGCGCCTCGACCAACATGATGAAATTGTTGATCTTTCTTAACCTGCGTTAAGCAGTTGGGCAGGCGATTCCGGCTGTCGTCGTTAACGTTCGGCTCATAGCCGGAGCGAATCGGCGACGAATCAGCGATGGCGTGATTTTCCCGATTTGTTCACCCCAATATCTTGTGTTGTGAACAGCTTATCCACGAAAATCCACAGGTTACGAAGCAGCTTTCGCACAGGGCGGCGGGTGGCTGTTAACCTCCGCGTGCTGCTTCGGCACAGATTGGTTGCATGCTTTGGCTAGGTGCAGCCGCCGCATGTTGACCGGTCCGGCCGGACCGCTGGTTCAGGCCGTGTCCTCTCCAGTGGCATAGCGTTGCAGCGCAGGGCCGACGTTCCGGATGATCTCGTCGTGTGACAGAGCGACGACGGGCGGTAGCCGCAGCACATATCGGCACATCGCCAAACCCAGCAACTGGCTCGAAATGAGCCCGGCCCTTCGACCGGCGTCGGCGAGATCGCCGACCGCCGCAACCACCGGCCTCACCTGGTTGGCGAATATCTCGCGCATTTTTTCAGCGGCGAATTCGTTCGACGCCGCGGAACGCAGCAGAATTGCCATGCCGGGTCCGCTGGCCGGGCCTTCCCAGAC
>NZ_RZTF01000085.1:5958-6296 GCF_004023175.1 Mesorhizobium sp. M7A.F.Ca.MR.362.00.0.0 | reverse complement strand
TCCCAGACTTCGAGAAACCGCCTGATCAAAGTTTCGCCGACGGTGGCCGGGTCGATCACCCGAAGTGCCGGCAGTTGCAGGTCGACGAGTGCCGCCCGGGCGAACAATTCGTCCTTGCTGCGGAAATAGCGGATCACCATGGCCGGATCGATCGAGGCGCGGGTCCCGACATCGCGGATCGACGCGCCGTCATAGCCGTGCTCGGCAAACAGATCTCTGGCGGCATCCAGGATTTGCCCTCGGGTGCGATCCGACTTGCTCGGTTTTTTCGAATGATTCGTGCTCATGAAAATCAAATATCAACGAGCGTTGACAAACTCAAGCGCCCAAGATAAAAG